>CANQAT010000009.1 GCA_947588925.1 uncultured Bacilli bacterium
TTTTGCCGTTAAATATATCTATCATTTTCACTAATTATTATTTTTTATTTCACTATCATTTTCAAAAATTTTTCACATAATTTTAATAAAAACACATTAAATATATTGACTTAAAAAACATTTTATGTTAATATTTAGGTGTAAACACGAAAAAGTGTTTTTATTTTAGAAAAAACATAGTATTAAAAGTAGGTGGAATATGAAAAGAATAGCTAGGTTTTTTGTTAACGTAAAAAAGGAAATGCAAAAAGTTAGATGGCCAAGTAGAAAGGAAATGGTTAAATTTTCAACTGCTACAATAGCTGTTATATGTTTCTTTATGGTATTTTTCTCTTGTCTAGATGGAATACTTGCTTTAGTAGAGAAGGTGTTTAGCTAATGGAAAAAGAGTGGTATGTAGTAAACACATATTCTGGACATGAAAATAAAGTAAAAGAGAAACTAGAAATGCGTGCAAGTTCTATGGGAATGGAGGACTATATATTTCGTGTAGTAGTACCATCTCAAAAAGAAGTTGTAACAAAAAACGGAAAAGAAGTAGAAAAAGATTCTAAGATGTTTCCCGGATACATATTAGTAGAAATGGTTATGACTGATGAAGCATGGTTTATAGTACGTAATACTCCGGGCGTAACTGGATTTATTGGTTCTAGTGGTAAGGGTGCTAAACCATTCCCTCTAACTAAACAAGAAGTAGATAAAATCCTAGGAAATATGGGAATGAGTAGAATAGATGTTATAAATGAAATTAAAGAAGGCGACACTGTTAAAGTAGTAAGTGGAGCGTTTGCTAATATGTTTGGAAAAGTTAAGAAAGTAGATATGGCTAATCAAAAGATGGAAATTGCTCTTGATTTATTCGGACAGGAAACTATTGTTGAGGTAGCATTTACTGAAATAGAAAAAGCATAAAAAATACTTTACAAACAAAATAAAATGTGTTATTATTAAATGGCTATATTGATTTTAATATAGATTTTGTGGGAGCTAATGATTAGGAAATTCCTAAAAGCGGGGCATTTGAACCACAACGAAAAGCGAATATAATAGGAGGTGTTTTTCGTGGCACAAGTAGTTAAAGAAATTAAATTACAAATTCCAGCAGGTAAGGCAACACCAGCTCCTCCAGTAGGAACTGTACTTGGACCAGCAGGAATTAATTTACAAGACTTCTGTACAAAATACAATGACGCAACTAAAGATAAGATGGGAGATATATTGCCAGTCGTTATTACTGTTTATGAGGATAGAACATTCGACTTCGTAATTAAAACCCCACCAACAGCATTCTTAATAAAGAAGATATGTGGCATTAAAAAAGGTTCTAGCAAAGGATCTAGTGAAAGTGTAGGAACTATGTCTCAAGCACAACTTAGACAAATTGCTGAGATTAAATTGCCAGATTTAAACTGTTATACAGTTGAACAGGCCATGAATATTGTTGCAGGAACTGCAAAAAACATGGGTGTTAAAGTAGAAGATTAATAAATTTATTAATATGAAATTGAATTTGATTTCCGCTTTTCAACTTTTCAATTTTCATTTGAAATTATTAAAATAGGAGGTTAGTATGAAAAGAGGAAAAAGATATTTAGACGCTTTAAGCAAAATAGAAAAAGGTACATCTTATGAAGTAGCTGAAGCAGTTAAAGTATTAAAACAAGGTAAAGCCGCTAAATTTGATGAGTCTGTTGAACTTGTACTTAGACTTAACTTAGATACAAAAAAGGCAGATCAACAATTAAGAGGCGCAACTGTTCTTCCAAATGGAACAGGAAAGACTAAAAGAGTATTAGTAATAGCTCGTGGTACTAAAGCAAATGAGGCTAAAGAAGCAGGAGCAGATTATGTTGGAGATATGGATATGATAGATAAGATAGCTAGTGAAAACTGGTTTGAATTTGATACTATGATAGCTACTCCAGATATGATGCCAGCTCTAGGTAAAATCGGACGTGTTTTAGGACCTCGTGGTTTAATGCCAAATCCAAAGACTGGAACTGTTACAATGGATGTTGCAAAAGCAGTTGAGGACGTTAAAAAGGGTCGTGTTGAATACAGAACTGATTCCTTTGGAAATGTTGCTATTATAGTTGGGAAAGTTTCATTTGAAGAGGCTAAACTTGTTGAAAATATTAATGCTTTCATAGCTTTAATCAATAAAACTAAACCTAGTACAGTAAAAGGTAAATATATACTAAATATATCTATCTCAAGTACAATGGGTCCGGGCATTAAGATTGATACATCAAGTTTTGAAAATTAATATTTACAAATAAAAAAAGTTGTGTTATAATAAGTGCAATTAGGGATAGTACCGTAGACAGTAGGGGAGAAATCTTAATAATCCTACCGAGGACTTGAATAAGTCATTTTGTCCTACGAACTATGTAGGACTTTTTATATGGTATAAAGATTAGGAGGTGCATTATGGCAAATCCCAAAATATTAGAACAAAAGCAAAACATTATAGATGAGATTACTAATAATGTTAAAGAGTCTAGTTCATTTATATTTCTTGACAACAATGGTTTAACTGTTTCTGAGACTATGGAACTTAGAAAAAAGTTAAGAGAATCTAATTCAGAATTAAAAGTCTATAAAAATACTTTAGTAGCTAGAGCTTTAAAAGATTTGAATATAGATGTTGAAAGCGAATTAAATGGTCCAAAGGTTGTCGCATTTGGAAAAGATATTATTGAACCAATTAAAGCTGTTTCAGAGTTTTCCAAAACTCATGAAAATTTAGTTATGAAAATTGGTATCGTAGATGGAAAAGTAACAGGATTAGATGAACTTAAAAAACTTGCTACAATACCTTCAAGAGAAGGATTACTTACAATGTTTGCAAGTGGATTACTTGCTATTCCAAAAGATTTTGCAATATGCTTAAGCTTACATAGTGAAAAATTAGAAAATTAATAAATTGAAAGGAGAGATATTATGGCAAAATTAAGCGCAAAAGAGATTATTGATTCTTTAAAAGAAATGACACTTTTAGAAATCAAAGAAGTAGTAGATTTAATGAAAGAGGAATTTGGTGTAGACCCAACTGCTGTAGCTGTTGCTGCTGCTCCTCAAGCAGGTGCAGAGGCTAAAAACGACGCTCCAAGTGCAGTTGATGTAGTACTTGCTAGTGCTGGTGCTAACAAAATAGCTGTTATCAAATTAATCAAAGACGCTACAGGATTAGGCTTAGGAGACGCTAAGGCTATTGCTGATAATGGCGGTGTCATTAAAGAAAAAGTTGCTACTGCTGAAGCAGAAGAACTTAAAGCTAAATTCGAAGAAGCCGGCGCTACTATCGAATTAAAATAAAAGTTAATTATGTTTTAAGCCTGTACTAAAAAAATTAGTACGGGCTTATGTCGTTTAAAAAGTAGGTGTTAGTTATGAATAAAAAAGCATTTTTTGTTTTAGTTATATCTATGGCTATATCTTTTATAATTTATATAGTTATTACTAGATTTATAAATTCTACAGTGGACGATGCAAACAAAAGGGGAATAGAAGAATATGTAGGTGCTATTAGACTTGCATATGCAGATAGTCTATTTAAGGGTGAGCCTATAACTGATATAGATAGTTTAAACATCGATATAACTACCAAAGTATCATGCGAAGAAAAAAGTATATCTTCAGATGGAATTATAGAATTACACGGATGTCGCGTTGAAGATTCTAAAGCAAAATATAATTATGTAAATGATAAAGTAGGAAAAGAGTAATATGAGTTATTATTTTGATAAAGAAACTAGCGTAGAAAGTAATATATCTACTATTAAAGCTAATATAAAAAATAACCTTTATACTTTTAAAACAGATAACAACGTTTTTTCTAAAAGAGGGCTTGATTTTGGTACTAGAACTCTATTAGAGACTATAGATACAAATAGTATTAGTGGTGATGTACTTGACTTTGGATGTGGTTATGGACCTATTGGAATTTATATAAAAGCAAATACTAATTCAAATGTAGATATGATTGATATAAATGAAAGAGCCTTATCTTTAGCGAGAATTAATGCAAGTATAAATAATGTATGTGTAAATATATTTGAAAGTGATGTATATAGTAATATAAATAAAATGTATGACTATATAATAACTAATCCTCCAATTAGAGTTGGGAAAAAAGTATTATACGAAATATTAATTGGAGCAAGAGAACACTTAAAAGATGAGGGACATTTGATATTTGTTATAAATAAAGATCAAGGAGCTAAAAGTGCGATTAGAGATTTAGAAGAACATTACAAAGTAAAGACATTAGAAAAAAATAAAGGATTTTTTGTAATTGATTGTCAAAAACGTTGACATATTGATTGAAATGATGTAAAATTATAAATTGGCGGCATGTATTATTCTCTAAAATATATGCATTCTAGAAAATATAGTTTATGGGGTGAAAAAGTGGCTTATACAGTTAAAAAATTCGGTGATTACCGTGAAAGAAGAAGTTATGCAAAAACTAAAAATGCAATTGAACTTTCTAATTTGTTAGAGATTCAAAAAAAGTCATATGATTGGTTTATGACTGAGGGAATAAAAGAAGTATTCGATGATATCTTTCCAGTTGAAAGCTTTACTGGAAATTTAACACTTGAATTTAGCGATTATTCCTTTGAAGAGCCAAGATACTCAATTAAAGGTTGCAAAGATAGATATGCAACTTATGCTGCTCCTTTAAAGGTGCAAGCACGTCTTTTTAACCAAGAAACAGGTGAGGTTAAAGAGCAAGAAATTTATTTAGGCGATATGCCTATAATGACTGATGGTGGTACATTCATAATAAACGGAGCAGAACGTGTTATTGTATCACAATTAGTGCGTTCTCCAAGCTGTTATTATTCACGTGAAGTAGATAAGAAGAATGGAAAACATATTATCACTTCTCAAATAATACCAACTAGAGGAACATGGCTTGAGTATGAGACTGATGCAAAAGATGTTATCTACTGTCGTATAGATAGAACTCGTAAAGTACCAGTAACAACTTTACTTAGAGCCTTAGGTTTATCTAGTGACCTTGATATAATCGATTTATTTGGTGAGGATGATTATATCATGCGTACAATAGAAAAGGATACTAATAAAAATACAGATGAATCTTTAATAGATATCCATTCTAAATTAAGACCGGGTGAACCATCAACCTTAGATAGTGCGAAAAATCAATTAATCACTAGATTCTTTGACGCTTTTCGTTATGATTTAGCTAAAGTAGGACGTTATAAATTTAATAAGAAATTAAACGTTATAGATAGACTTTATGACACAGTACTTGCTGAAGATATTAAAGTAGATGGAAAACTTATATTTGAAAAAGGTACTTTAGTAACTAAAGAAGTATTAGAAGAGTTAAAACCTATAATGGAAAATGGTTATGGAGTTAAAGAAGTATTAATAAACGAAGAATTAGACTCATATAACAAAGTACAAATAGTTAATGTTTACTCTAAAAATAATCCAGAAAAAGTAGTTAAGATCATTGGAAATGATCAAACTATAGATGTAAAAAGACTTACAATATCAGATGTATATGCAAGTGTTTCATACTATTTAAACTTACACGAAGGAATTGGTTCATATGATGAGATTGACCATTTATCAAATCGTCGTGTTAGACAAGTAGGAGAACTTTTACAAAATCAATTTAGAGTAGGTATATCACGTGTTGAAAGAGTAATAAGAGATAGAATGAGTACTCAAGAACTTGCTGAAGTTACTCCAAAAACATTAATAAATATAAGACCATTAACTGCTGCAATAAAAGAATTCTTTGGAAGTAGCCAGTTATCACAATTCATGGATCAAACAAATCCAGTAGCAGAACTTGCAAATAAACGTCGTTTATCAAGTTTAGGACCTGGTGGACTTTCAAGAGACCGTGCAGGAATGGAAGTACGTGATGTTAATCCATCTCACTATGGACGTCTATGCCCAATCGAGTCTCCAGAAGGACCTAACATTGGACTTATAACATCCCTTGCGTCTTATGCAAGAGTAAACGATTATGGATTTATTATGACTCCATATAGAAAAGTAGAAAATGGTCATTTGACTGATGAAATAAGATATATGACAGCTGATGAAGAGTTAGACTATCACATATCACAGGCAACTGTTAAACTAGATGAAAACGATAACTTTGTAGATGAGAGAGTTCCAGTACGTTTCCGTGGTGAAAACGTAATGATAAATAGTAAAGATGTAGATTACATAGACGTTTCAAGTGAACAAGTTGTATCTATTACAACTGCAGGTATTCCATTTTTGGAGCACGATGATGGTAAACGTGCTTTGATGGGTGCGAACATGCAACGTCAAGCAATCCCACTACTTACTACGGAAGCACCTATTGTTGGAACTGGAATTGAGGCTATAAGTGCAAGAGACAGCGGAGCTGTTGTAATTGCTAAAGCAGATGGTGTAGTAGACTATGTAGACTCAAGGAAAATAATAGTTAAAACAAAAGGTGGAACTGATACATATTACTTAAATGACTTTGAAAGAAGTAATGCAGGTACTTGTTATCATCAAAGACCTATTGTAAGAGCTAAGGACAAGATTAAAAAAGATCAAGTTATAGCTGATGGACCATCTACTAATATGGGTGAGATGGCTTTAGGTAAAAACGTTACAGTAGCGTTCATGAACTTTAATGGATATAACTACGAGGACGCAGTTATATTAAATGAAAGACTTGTTAGAGATGATGTTTATACATCTATACATATACAAGATTATCAAATAGAGTGTAGAGATACTAAACTTGGACCAGAAGAGTTTACAAGAGATATTCCAAATGTAAGTGAAGAAGCTCGTAAGAACTTGGATGAAAATGGTTTAATTCGTATCGGTACTGAGGTACACGATGATGATATATTAGTTGGTAAAGTTACTCCAAAAGGAATGGCTGAATTAACTAGTGAAGAGAAGTTATTACATGCTATATTTGGTGAGAAGACTCGTGAAGTTAGAGATACATCACTTCGTGTACCACACGGAGGAGAAGGTATCGTTCACGATATAAAGATATTTACTAAAGAAGATACAGATGAACTTCCAGCAGGAGTTTCTAAGATAATTCGTGTTTATATCGCACAGAAACGTAAGATTACTGTTGGTGATAAAATGGCTGGTCGTCATGGTAACAAGGGTGTTATATCACTTGTATTACCTAGTGAAGATATGCCATATTTAGCTGATGGTACACCAGTTGATATCTTGCTTAATCCACTTGGAGTTCCAAGCCGTATGAACATAGGACAAATACTTGAAATGCATTTAGGTGCGGCTGCTAAAAAACTTGGAATACACGTTGCAACTCCAGTATTTAGTGGAGCAACTAGAGATGAGATAATAGACGCATTAAAAGAGGCTGGAATAGATGAAGATGGTAAGACAGTACTATACGATGGACGTACTGGAGAGCCATTTGACAACCGTATAAGTGTTGGTGTTATGTATATGATAAAGTTGCACCACATGGTAGATGATAAATTACACGCTCGTTCAACTGGACCATATTCTATGGTTACTCAACAACCTTTAGGTGGTAAAGCACAGTTTGGTGGTCAAAGATTTGGAGAGATGGAAGTTTGGGCACTTTATGCTTATGGTGCTGCTCACGTACTTCAAGAGATGATGACTATCAAATCAGATGATGTTGTTGGTCGTGTTAAAGTTTATGAAGCACTCGTAAAAGGCACACCAATTCCTAAATCTGGAATACCAGAAAGCTTTAGAGTTTTAATTAAAGAATTCCAAGCTTTAGGACTTGATATAACAGTTTTAAACGATAAAGGAAACTTAGTTGAACTTAAAGAATTAGAAGAGGCAGATAAGGATGAAAATATAAATGATCCAAGAGAGACTAAAGTAGATGCCAGTCTAATTAACGAATCTAAAGATGAAGATTCTAAGGAACCTTTTGAGGATTTCGAGGACGCTATGGAAGATGAAGAATATAACGATGAGATAGAAGATTATGATGATGAAGATGATATGGATGAAGAATCTTTAGACGATGAAGAGTTTGATGAGGATTTATCCGATATAGATGAAGAACTAGATGAATTAGAGGAGGGTGAATAAGATGGATGTTAATAATTTTGAAGGATTAAAAATTAGTATCGCCTCACCTGAGAAAATTCGTTCTTGGTCATATGGTGAAGTAAAGAAAGCAGAGACAATAAACTATCGTACTTTAAAACCTGAAAGAGATGGTTTATTCTGCGAAAAGATATTTGGACCTACAAAGGACTTCGAATGTTCTTGTGGTAAATACAAAAGATTAAGATATAAAAATATCGTATGTGATAGATGTGGAGTTGAAGTAACACGTTCTAAAGTACGTCGTGAGCGTATGGGACACATTGAGCTTGCAACTCCTGTATCTCACATTTGGTTTTTCAAAGGTGTTCCATCAAGAATGGGTCTTGTTCTTGATATGAGTCCAAGAGACCTAGAAGAAGTACTATACTTTGTAAGTTATGTAGTACTTGATCCGGGCTCTGCTCCACTTGAGAAAAAACAGACAATAAGTGATAAAGAATACCGTGCTTACTTTGAAAAATATGGAAATAGTTTTAGAGTAGGTATGGGTGCGGAAGCAATAAAAGAGTTACTTGAAGAAGTAGATTTAGATAAAGAGGTTGCTTCTTTGAAAGCACAAATAGAAGAGATTAAAGATTCTCAAAGTCAAAAAAGAATTCGTTTAATAAAAAGATTAGACGTTCTAAATGCATTTAAAGAATCAGGAAACCGTCCTGAATGGATGATTTTAACTGCTCTTCCTGTAATCCCACCAGAACTTAGACCTATGATTCAACTAGACGGTGGTAGATTTGCAACATCAGATTTAAACGATTTATATAGACGTGTTATTAACCGTAACAATCGTTTAAAAAAACTTATGGAATTAGGCGCACCTTCAATAATAATTCAAAATGAAAAACGTATGCTTCAAGAGGCAGTAGACGCACTCTTTGATAATGGTAGACGTGGAAGAAATATTACAGGTGCTGGAAATAGACCACTTAAGTCACTAGCTAGTATGCTTAAAGGTAAACAAGGTCGTTTCCGTCAAAACTTACTAGGTAAACGTGTTGACTACTCAGGTCGTTCAGTTATCGTAGTAGGACCAAGTCTTAAAATGTATGAATGTGGTATCCCAAAGGAAATGGCACTAGAATTATTCAAACCACATGTAATAAATGGCTTAGTTAAAAAAGAAATAGCAAGCAATATCAAAGTTGCTAAAAGAATGATAGAAAATCAAGATCCAAGAATATGGGACGTAGTAGAAGAGAAAATAAAAGAACACCCTGTAATGTTAAACCGTGCTCCTACACTTCATAGACTTGGTATACAAGCATTTGAACCTAAACTTATAGAAGGTAGAAGTATTCGTCTTCACCCTCTAGTATGCGCAGCATTCAATGCAGACTTCGATGGAGATCAAATGGCTGTACACGTACCTATAACTGATGAGGCTCAAGCTGAAGCTAGAATACTTATGTTAGGTGCAAATAACATCTTAAAGCCTTCAGATGGTAAACCAATCGTTACTCCAGGACAAGATATGGTACTTGGAAACTTCTATATAACAATAGAAAAAGCTGGATTACCTGGTGAGGGTAGAGTATTTAAAGATGCTAACGAAGCCTTGATGAGTTATGAAAGAAGAGAAATTACGCTACACACAAGAATTGCTATTCCAGTAAATTCATTTAAACATAAGATATTCCCAGATAAGTATATGGATAAGTATTTAGTAACTACTCCGGGTAAAATAATATTTAATGAGATATTCCCAGATACTTTCCAGTATATAGCTGAGGGTACATCAGAGAATATTGAACATATGACTCCTAGTAAATTCTTTATAAATAGAGGAGAAAATATAAAAGAAAAAATACAAGAAATGCCTTTAACAGACGCATTCAATAAAGGAGTTTTATCTAAGTTAATCGCACAAATCTATAAACGTTATCAAACTACTGAAACATCAGTTATGCTTGATAAATTAAAAGATTTAGGATTTAAATATTCAACTTTATCAGGAATAAGTATTGCAATAAGCGATATTAAAGAATCAAAGAAGAAACCAGAGATAATTGCAAATAGTCAAGCTTTAGTAGACCAAGTTAATAAACAGTTCAAACGTGGACTTATAACTGATGAAGAAAGATATCAAAAAGTTGTACAAATTTGGACAGATACTAAAAAACAAATTACTCAAGAACTTGAGGCAATGGTTAAAGCTGACCCTGATAATCCAATATGTATAATGATGACTAGTAAAGCTCGTGGAGATATGGGTTCATATACACAGTTAGTTGGTATGAGAGGATTATTCTCTAAACCAAATGGACAATCAGAAGAAATCCCAGTTATATCATCATTTAGTGAAGGTATTACAGTTTCTGAGTTCTTCTTATCTACACACGGTACTCGTAAGGGAGCTGTTGATACAGCCTTAAAGACAGCAGATGCTGGATACTTAACTCGTCGTTTAGTAGATGTATCACAAGATATTATAGTAAAAGAAGAAGACTGTGGTACTGAAGCTGGAACTGTAGTTGAAGCATTTATAAACGATGCAGATGGTACAGTAATAGAGTCTTTATATGACCGTATTTTAGGTAGATTTACAAATAAGAAGATTTTAAATCCTGAAACTAAAGAAGTTATCTGTGAGAGAAATACATATATTAATGAACAACTTGCAGATAAGATAATAGCTGCTGGAATTACAAAAGTACCAATTAGAACAGTGCTTACATGTAAGACAGAACACGGTGTTTGTCAGAAATGTTATGGACGTAACCTTGCAACTGGACAAATAGTTGAAGAGGGTGAAGCTGTAGGTATAATGGCTGCTCAATCAATTGGTGAGCCGGGTACACAGTTAACCATGAGAACATTCAATACAGGTGGAGTTGCAGGAGACGATATAACTCAAGGTCTACCTCGTGTTCAAGAGTTATTTGAAGCGCGTAATCCAAAAGGAAAAGCTACAATAGCTGAAATCGACGGCGTTGTAACTAAGATAGATGAAGAAAACGGTAAATATATCATTCATATAAAGAACGATGTAGAAACTCGTAAACATTCAACAAACTATAGTGTTAAACTTGCTGTTGAAGTAGGAGAAGAGGTAAAGGCTGGACAAAAATTAACTTATGGTGCGATTAGTCCAAAAGAGTTATTAGTTGTAACAGACCCAATCACCACACAACAATATATTCTATCTGAAACACAAAAAGTTTATAGATCTCAGGGTGTTGATATATCTGATAAACACGTTGAAATTATTGCTAAACGTATGATTTCAAAAATTAAGATTATCAATTCTGGTGATTCATACTTCTTGCCGGGTACAATGGTTAATATAAATAAATTTACAGATGTAAATAAAGAATTAATACTTGAAGGAAAACGTCCTGCAACGGGTAGACCAGTTCTACTTGGAATTACAAAAGCGTCACTTGAAACAGATTCATTCTTATCAGCCGCTTCATTCCAAGAGACAACTCGTATACTTACTGACGCAGCAATCCATGGTAAGATAGATAAACTAGAAGGATTAAAGGAAAACGTTATCTTAGGTAAATTAATACCTGCAGGTACGGGTGCTAAAAAATATAGAAATGCATCATATGAATTAGAATTAGAAGGTTTAAATGAGGAGCCTTTGGAAGCGCTCGAACAAGAATTATTAGATTAAAAGCATAAACAAAAAAGTTTATGCTTTTTGGTTTACAAAATATAATTATGTGATAAAATAATAAATAGAAAGGATAAAAAAATTTCATATTTATAGTAAAATAACTGTATAATGTATTGTAGGTGATATTGTGAATAAAAAAATTATATACTCAATAATAGCCGTTTCTATTCTTGTTTTAGCTCTTATATTTATATTCACTTCTAAAAAAGATAAAGAAGAAATAGGAACATTAGAAGCTTTGGTAGTTAATAAAGAAAATGGACTAGTAACTGTTAAAGATAGTGATAATATAATTTACACATTTGAAGTGGATGATATATCATTATCTATTGGCGATTATATACTTTTAGAATATGCTGGTTTAATAGATAAAAACAAAGAAAAACAGGATGTAAAAGTAATAAGTTATGAGGTTAAATCTGCTAGTAAGGATATAAATGGTATACCGAGTGATTACATGGATGATGGGATTTTTAGTACATACTATGTAATGGCATATAATAAATTAAAAGAGTTATCTAAAGAAGAAAAAATAGGACAATTATTGCTCGTTAGGTATTCAGATAATGCAATAGAAGCAAATAAAAAATATAATTTTGGTGGATTTGTATTCTTTGAAAAAGATTTTAAAAATAAAACTAAAGATCAAGTAGTATCTATGATAAGTGACTTGCAAAAAAGTTCTAAAATTCCTCTTTTAACTGCAGTAGACGAAGAAGGAGGTAAAGTAGTTAGAGTAAGTAGTAACCCTAATTTAGCAAGTGAACCTTTTAAATCTCCTAAGTCACTTTATGATGATGGACAGTTTAGTTTAATTAGAAGTGATACTATAAAGAAAAGTGATTTATTAAATAGCCTTGGTCTTAATGTAAATTTAGCTCCAGTTGTAGATGTAACTACTGATCCTGATGACTATATGTATGAAAGAGCGTTAGGTGAAAATACCGCACTTACTAGTGAGTTTGCTTCTACAGTAATTAAGGCTAGTAAAGGTACAGGAGTATCTTATACATTAAAACACTTTCCCGGATATGGAAGTAATAAGGATACTCACACACAGTCATCCTTAGACACTAGATCTTTAGAAGATATAAAAACTAATGATTTGCCTCCATTTAAAGCAGGTATTGACGCAGGAGCAGAAGCTGTTCTAGTAAGTCATAATGTAGTTACAAGCGTAGATAAAGACTCTCCAGCCTCACTTTCAAAGTCAATTCATAATTTACTTAGAAATGAACTTAAATTTACTGGAATAATTATGACTGATGATCTTGATATGGGTGCGACTAAAAGTATTGATAAGAAATATGTAAAAGCTATTCAAGCGGGAAATGATTTAATAATTACAACTGATTATGAAAAGGCATTTAATGAAATTAATACTGCTTTAAATGATGGTACTTTAAGTGAAGATGAGATAAATAAACTTGCATTTAGAGTACTTGCTTGGAAATATTATAAAGGTCTTATGATAGATGTAAAATAGTTCAAAGTACTTGAACTATTTTTAATTTGTGTTAAAATAATAATGGTGGTAGGATGAAAAGAAATTTAATACTTATTATATGTTTAATACTAATAGGGTTATTTGTAACTACTATTAATATAGAATTAGTAGGCGCAGATAGTGGATTTGATTCTAGTTTTGATTCAGACTTTGGATCGGATTTTGGATCAAGTAGTTTTGATTTCGGATCGGGAGGTTCTAGTTCTGATTCAAGTGATCCTTTTGCTTTTTTTATTCCGTCTATGTTTATAATTACATTAATTATTGTAACGATAATAACAACTGTATATAATAGTGGAAAACAAAAGGAAATAATAAATAAGGCATTAAATAGTAAACTTACTTTACTAAATCCAGATGACTTTATAGAAGATAAAAGATTAGAAGTTGAAGCATTTAATATATATAAAACAATTCAATATGCATGGATGAACTTCGATGAAGAATTAATAAGAAAAAATACTACTGATGAGATGTACAATATGTATTTAATGCAATTAGATACATTAAAAGTTAAAAATCAAAAAAATATTATGTACGATATAAAATATTTAGGTAGTAAAGTAAAAAAAAGATATGAAGAAAATGGGCAAGAGACTATAGTTATAAATATGAATGTTAGTTGTTATGACTTTATAATAGATACTAGAACTAATAATGTAGTTAGGGGAACTGCAGCTAAAGTAAATTATTATAAATATGAACTTACATTTGTTAAGACAGTTAATGATAAAAAACTTGATGTTTGTCCAAGATGTGGCGCTCCTGTTGAAGAAAATAATAGTGGAGTATGTAAGTATTGTAAATCAACTTTAGTAAGTGATAAATATACGCTTATCTTAAGTAAGAAGAAAATGATCTCACAAAGATAAAGTATTTACTTTATAAGTGATATGTTATATAATGATATTGGAGGTAGTTATGGAGAATCAAGTTAAGTATAATGGTTTAGCAATCGCAGGATTTGTAGTATCTTTGGCGTCTTTATTAATTAACTTTGGTGGAATTGTTGGACTTGTTGGAACAATTTTATCTGCAATAGGTTTATCACAAGTTAATTCAAAAGGTGAAAAAGGAAAAGGTATGGCTATTGCTGGACTAGTAGTTGGTATTGTAAGCATACTTTATGGAATATATTCCATTGCAAATTGCGTTTCAATCTTCACAGCATAAAAAGGACTTAGTCCTTTTTTTGATACTTTATTCCTTGATAAGAATTTCTTCTTTTCATCTCTTTATCTATATCGTTTAATATAGTAACTTTCTTTATCAACCAATTAGGCTCAACTAAATCACTTACCTTAGGGTCTCCTGTAATTCTATGTACAACTATATCTTCTCTTAAGTATTCTAATTCATCACAAACTATATCTATATATTCTTCTCTTGTAAGCACTTTAAAGTGTTCTTTTTTATACATTTTTTCAAGAATAGTTCCTTTTAATATCGATAACATATGAATCTTTATACCTTGAATATCTAAGTTACTTAAATATTTAACAGTTTCAATCATCATTTCTTTTGTCTCATAAGGAAGTCCATTAATAATATGAACAACTACATTTATATTTCTTTCTCTAAGTTTTAAAACCATATCTTCAAAACATTTTAAAGTGTGACATCTATTTATTAATTTAGATGTTTTATCGTGTATGGTTTGAAGTCCAAGTTCTATAGTTAGATATGTTCTTTTAGATAACTCTTCTAAATAGTCTAAGCACTCATCACTAATCGCATCAGGTCTAGTTGCTATATTTAATCCAATCACGCCATCTAATTTTAATATAGTCTCATACTTTTCTTTTAGTATATCAAGAAGGGCATAAGTATTAGTATTTGCTTGAAAATATCCAATATATTTTGCTTTAGGCCATTTCTTTAACATCATATCTTTAATAGTATTAAACTGAGTTACTAGATTATCATGCTTATCTCCAGCATATTCACCACTCCCACTTTTAGAGCAGTAAATACACCCTCCAACTCCAACTTTGCCATCTTTATTAGGACAAGTAAATCCAGCGTTTAAACTAACTTTAAAAACTTTAGAGTTAAATTTATGTTTATAAAAATAATCTAGTGTATAATATCTTTTATTAGAATCAGAATACTTAAACATCAAATCACCTACATTATTATATATTAAAATTAATAATAAAACAATTTAATTATTAAAGATATTTTGATATAATATATCTGGAAGTGGTTATATGATAGGTGTTATTGCTGCAGAAGAAAAAGAATTATTAGAAGTTAAAAACTTAATGAGTGATATAGAAAGTATAGAATTATTTGATAGAATGTTTTATAAGGGTAAGTTAAATAATAAAGATGTTGTATGCGTTAAATGTGGTGTGGGTAAGGTAAATAGTGCGCATATATGTCAAGTAATGATAGATAATTTTAATGTAGAATTAGTTGTTAATATAGGTTCTGCTGGAGGAGTAGATAAGCGTTTAAAAGTAGGAGATGTAGTTATTGCAGACAAACTTTTCCAACACGATTTTGATATAACTCCATTCGGTAGAGAATTAGGAGAGATTGACAACATAGGCAAATTTATAGAAACTGATAAAAAACTACTTGAAATATTTAAAGATAAAAATGTATTTATAGGTGGGATTGCAAGTGGTGATAAATTTATACACGAAAAGGAAGAAAAAGATAAAATAAGAGATACATTTAATGTAATGTGCGTTGAAATGGAAGGAGCTAGTATTGCTCAAGTATGTTTTTTAGACAAGGTTAAATTCTTAGTAATAAGGTCTATTACTGATACTTTAGAAGGTAATTCTAAAGTAGACTTTGAAACATTTTTAACTGAGGCTTCTAAAAATGCAGCAAACATTTTAAAAGATATTATAAATAACATATGATAGGAAGTGTAGTATGAAAAAAGTATTAGTTGGAATGAGTGGAGGAGTAGATAGTAGTGTAAGTGCGGTCATACTAAAAAATGAAGGATATGATGTATACGGCGCAACTATGAATCTATTTGACGGTAATGATAGCAGTAAAAGTGCTAAAGAAGTGTGTGATACACTGGGTATTCCTCACTATACTATCGATTTTAAAGATGAGTTTAATAAATGTGTAATTCAAAAATTTATTTTAGAATATTCTAACTGCCGTACTCCAAATCCTTGTATAGAGTGTAATAAACATTTAAAGTTTAAAGCAATGTATGAAAAAGCAAAGTCTCTTGGAATAGATTATATCGCAACAGGTCATTATGCTAAAATAAAATATAGTGATAAATACAAAAGATATGTATTAAAAAAAGCAGATAATCTTGCAAAAGACCAAAGTTATGTACTTTACAATATTCCAAAAGAAATATTGCCTTATGTAGTTTTTCCTCTTGCAAATTTCAATTCTAAAGATGAGATAAGAAAGATTGCTTATGATAATGGTTTAAAAGTCTTTAATTCAAAAGAAAGTCAGGATATATGTTTTATACCTGATGGAAATTATAAGAAGTTTTTAGAAACTCATAGTAATATAAAAGAGTTAGAGGGTAATATAATTTTAAATGGAAAAGTAATAGGTAGACATAACGGACTTTATAAATATACAATAGGGCAGAGAAAAGGTCTTGGAATATCTTATGAAGAACCTTTATATGTAATAGGATTTAACAAGGATAGAAACGAACTTATAGTAGGTTTAGAAAGTGATTTATATGTAAAAAGTTTTAAAGTAAAAGATTATAATTTATTACTTTTTGATGAGATAAAAGAACCTATTAGAGTGAGTGTTAAAACAAGATACAAAAGTAAGGAATATAAAGCAACAATATCTATGGATAATGGGTTAATAAATGTAGTATTCGATGAAAAGCAAAAAGGAGTAACTCCAGGACAATCATGTGTATTTTATATAGATGATATAGTAGTTGGTGGAGGAATTATAGTTTAACTAAAAAAATTTATTATCAGGTGGTGATATGGTGAAAAATATACTAATTGTTGAAGATGAAGTTAAACTAAGACTAGAATTAAAAACATTTTTAAATAATAACGGATATAATGTATCAATAATAGATAATTTTGATAATACAGTAAGAGATATATTAAACTCAAATGCAGACTTAGTTTTACTTGATATTAATCTTCCTAATTTAAATGGAGAATACATATTAAAAGAAATAAGAAAAGTAAGTAATATAAATATAATTATAATAACTAGTAGAAATACTGAAATAGATGAATTACTAAGTATTAACTATGGAGCAGATGACTTTATAACAAAACCATTTAATAAAGAAATATTACTTGCTAGAATAAATAGATTATTAAATAAGAAGATGGAAAATAACATAATTAAATATAAAAACATTAAACTTGACATATCTAAATCAATTATCGTTAAAGATAATACTATAATAGATTTAACTAAAAATGAATTAAAGATATTTCATTATTTAATCAAAAATATTGGGAAAATAATATCTCGTGATGAACTTATGAACTATTTATGGGATAATTATGAGTTTGTAGATGATAATACACTTACAGTAAATATTAATAGACTTAGAAGTAAATTAAATAGTATTGGATTAAATGATACAATAATAACTAAAAGAGGACAAGGCTATATAATATTAGGTGATGAAGTTGAGACTTAGTGATTATGTAAAAGATAAGTATAAAGAGATTATATTAAGTTTAATATCAACATTAACTATAGTATTAATATTAATTATATTTAAAATAAATAGTGTATTAATAATTTTTATAACTACAATACTTATAATAAATTTTTTAACTATATTTTTATATAACTATATAAAAAGAAAAATATTTTATAACAACTTTAAAAATACATTAGATAGACTAGACCAAAAGTATTTAATAACTGAAATGTTTCAAAATACTAACTTTTTAGAAGGTAATTTATTATTAGAATATTTATATGAAATAGATAAATCTATGAATGAATATTTAAATAAATATAAAAATATTTCAAAAGAATTTATAGAGTATATAGAACTTTGGTGTCATGAGATAAAAACACCTTTAGCCACACTCGGTTTAATAGTAGAAAACAATAAAAGTGAACTATCTAATAGTATCAAGGAAGAGTTAGAAAAACTAGACTCTCTAATAGAGCAAGTATTATATTTTTCTAGAAGTGATAGTGTAGAAAAAGACTATATCATAAAAAGAATAGATTTAAAAGATATAGTTTTATCAGTTGTTAAAAGAAATAAAAAAGATTTAATAAATAAAAAGATAAAAATAAATATAGAAGATTTAGGAATAGTTAATACTGATTCAAAGTGGATAGAATTTATAGTAAATCAAATATTAACTAATTCTATTAAATATAGTAAAGAAAAAGGTGCGGTTATAACTATCTATTCAAAAGAATTTAAAAATAGTGTAGTGCTTTATATAAAAGATAATGGAATAGGGATACCAGAAAGTGAAATAGAGCGAGTATTTGATAAAAGCTTTACTGGTTCTAACGGAAGAAAGAAATACAAGTCAACAGGTATGGGACTTTATTTATCTAAAAAATTATGTGAAAAGTTAGGTCATAGTATAAAAATAGAATCAAAACTAGATAAATATACTTTAGTTTCTATTACATTTCCCAAAAGTAGTATGATAGATGAGATAATAAAAAACTAGTGTGACCTAGTTCTTTTTGCTCTTAGAAAACTCTACATTTTCTAAAGCATAATTTAAGCATTGATTGATTAGTTCATTTCTACTTATATTTATTTTATTAGAAATATCATCAATTTTATTTAGTTTATCGATTTCTAACCTTATTGAAATGACTACTTTTTCATTTTTTGTCGGTATAAACTTTTCCATATATTCACAACCTCTACAATATTATTGTATTTTATTTTAAATACTATTCATATATTCAAAAAATGAATACAAAAATGATTGCATTTTATAAAAAGTGTGTTATAATCATAATAAGGAGGTGTAGAAGTTATAATAACCTAATTTGTAATTTATTACTTATAAGAAGGGGAGTTTATGTTATTGTTATATAGGAAAGGAGTGAGATTATGATATGTAAAAAATGTGGAAGTAATGTAATAGAAGGGGGTAAGTTTTGTCCAAACTGTGGAGCAAGTATTGAAGAGGTTAGTTATCAACAACAAAGTTATCAAGAAAATGTACTAGATAAAAAAGAATTAAAAAGACAAAAGAAGCAGGAGAGAAAATTAGTAAATAAAGCAGCTAATATAATAGGTACATCTTTATTTTTAATAGTTGGATCGATGAGTGCGTTATTAAATACAACACTGGAATTTTTAAAGGTTCCAATACTGATATCATTTGTTATAGTGTTTATTGTAGAAATATTTATACCAATTTTTGGCGCATTAATAATTAATAATACATCAATAAAGAGAATATCTAGTTATGTTACAGAAAAAAACTACAAAAAGGTTAAAAATGCAATGTTGCAACAAATTATATTTTGGGGAGTATTACGTGTGATAGAAATATTGCTATTAATGGTAAATTTGTGTTCTTCTATGACAATATATGAGTTTATAGCAATTGCAATAATATTTGTACATTCAGCTTTGTGTCTCACATCTTATATATTTTGTTCAATGATGATATTAAATGCGTTTAAAAAGTATACTGGTATTAATAATATAAAGGAGTGATAGTAATATGAATAATGAAATCCAAAACAATAATCAAAATATGAATATATCAAATAATAATGGAAATAATAATCAAACAATAAAGACAGTAGCGATAATAGGAATAGTAGTCTTAATAGTTATATTAGTTATACTTGTAATATTCTTACTTGTAAAATCAATGAATAAAGATAATAGTACAGATAATAATCAAGTAAACGATAATATAGATAACAACACTTCAATAGATTTATCAAAGTATAATTTTACAGATATAAAAACATATGATAAATCAACTAATGGTAACATTGTTTATAATAATAAAGAGTGGATAGGTGATACTGCCTCAACAAGTTTTAAAATCGAAAGAGAAGCAAGTTGTAATAATGAGAAACAAGATATAAATTATACATTAAACATAAATAATGGAGTTTTAACTATTATAGATGGTAATACAAACCAAAGTTATACTTTTAATAAAATTACAAACATAAAAAGTGCGATGGAATTTAATAATGGTCAAGATTGTGCTAGTATGGGGATAGTAATACTAACAAATAGTGGTAATATATATTATAGAGATGACTATAAATATATTGCAAGTAAAGGTACAATGCATTTGGATTTTAATACGCTTGAAGATGAATTTGAAATGGTTAAATCAAATTATTCATTTGATAAAATAGGATATACTACTTATAAAACATTTGGTTCAAGACTTTTAGGCGCACATACAACTTCTGGTAAAGAAGTTACTATTAGTCCTGATGATTTATCTGTGTCCTCACCATATGATGATAATGTACACGCTTTCTTTATGGATATGTACGGTCCAACAATGATTGTTAAAAACGATGCTTCACTACTTGTTGAAGATACTAATAAAACTATTGTAGACAGTTCTAATAATAAAATTTATATAAATTATGGATTTATAGGGGATAAGCTATACATAATAGATAGACAAGGATATTTATATACTATAAACATTAATGATGAATATGAGCTTGAAACAACTACAGCAGATAAATATAGTGATGTAAAAGTAAAAAGTATAGGAATAGATAATACAGGTAGTCATTATAGTAGTGTTATATTACAATTTGAAAATTCTAAAAATATAGAAATTGATGGTTCTATAAAATATGGAATAAATTAGATAACTTTTGTTATCTTTTTCTATATTTATAGTAAAGACATAAAAAAACTGTCAGGAAAACAAATTCTTGACAGTAATTTTATCATTTTCAATCGGAATCATTTATAACTCGCACCATCCGTAAGCGACTAACATTTCACGATTTGAATAATTTATACTCCGCACCATCAGTAAGCGGCTAACATTTACATATTAATACACTTTTTCAAGTGCAATAATAATATACTATAAATTATACTAAAAATCAATATTTGGTAACTTAATCTTTTTTCTTACAAAAATGTAAGGATATGTAATATAATTCGATTTTTAAATAAAACTATTTATAGTATAATTAACTTGAGGTGATGAAATGGAAACAGTATTAAAAATAGACTCACTAGAGAAATATTATGGTAATAAAGGCAATATTACTAAAGCAATAGATAATATCTCATTCGATGTAAAAAAGAGTGAATTCTTAGCCATAATGGGAGCTAGTGGAAGTGGGAAAACAACGCTTTTAAACTGCATATCTACAATAGATAGAGTAACTAGTGGACATATTTATTTAGATGGCACTGATATAACTAAACTAAAAGGTAATAGTCTAAATAAATTTAGAAGGGAAGATTTAGGATTTATATTTCAAGACTTTAACTTATTAGATACACTAACTGCTAAAGAGAATATCGCACTATCCCTTACTATAAATAAAGAGAGTGTAAAAAATATAGAAGATAAAGTGTTAAAAGTTGCAAAAGAATTAGAGATAACTGATATATTAGATAAATATCCATATCAAATATCAGGAGGAGAAAAACAAAGAGTCGCATCAGCAAGAGCAATCGTAACAAACCCTAAACTAATACTTGCAGATGAACCAACTGGAGCCTTAGATTCTAAATCATCTAGAATGTTATTAGAAAAACTAGAAAACTTAAACGATGAATTTAAAGCAACGATACTTATGGTAACTCACGATGCATTTACTGCTTCATTTGCAGATAGAATAATATTCATGAGAGATGGCAAGATATTTTCTAGTATTACTAAAGGAAATAAAACTAGAAAAGAATTTTTTGAAGATATAATAGAAGTAGTAACCCTCCTTGGAGGTGATTTAAATAATGTTATTTAAGTTATCTATAAAAAATATTAAAAAAAGTATAAAAGATTATAGTATATATTTCTTTACTTTAGTATTTGCAGTTGCTATGTTTTATATGTTTAACTCAATAGACGCACAAGAATCTATGTTAAAGTTAAACGAAGCTAAAAGAGAGATAATAGATTTATTAATATACATAATAGGTTATATATCAGTATTTGTATCTATAATACTTGGATATTTAATAGTATACTCTAATAACTTCTTAATAAGGAAAAGGAAAAAAGAAATAGGTTTATATGAAATACTTGGTATGCCCAAAAAAAAAGTATCTTTAATACTAGTATTAGAAACAGTACTTATTGGTCTTGTATCTTTAGTAGTAGGACTATTTCTTGGTATATTTTCATCCCAGTTTATAAGTATACTTACATCTAAACTATTTGAAGTAGATATGAATGAGTTTAGATTTGTATTTTCATCTAGTGCGCTTATAAAAACTATAACTTATTTTGGAATAATATTTATACTTGTAGTTATATTTAACGTAATTACTTTAAATAGATATAAATTAATAGATTTAATAAATGCCTCAAAGAAAAATGAAAGTGTTAAATTCAGAAATAAATATACGACAGTTATATCTTTTATCTTATCAGTTGTATTAATAGGTTACGCATACTACTTATTATTTACAGGAGCAATAGTCTCTTTAGATAAGAAAACAGGTATAATGCTAATAACGGGAGCCCTAGGTACATTTTTACTCTTTTTCTCACTATCAGGATTTTTAGTAAAAGTAATAGGGCTCATCAAAAAAGTTTATTATAAAGACCTTAACATGTTCACATTAAAAGAGATTAATAGTAAGATTAACACAACAGTAGTATCAACAACAGTAATAAGTTTAATGCTTTTACTTACTATTGGAATTTTATCAGGTTCTATGTCTTTATCTAGTGTGTTTAATAGTGATTTAAAAGAGAATAACTTATCAGATTATACAGTAAATATTTACGCTAATGACAATAAACCGGGTACCTTTGATGAGACTATAAAAACGATAAAGAATAGTGATATAAAAAATTATTCTAAAGAATATGCACTATATCCCATATATTATAGTTATGAGTTACACTATATGGATTTTATGAGCAAAGAGGCTATAGATAAATTAATGACTGAACATTTAATTGGGGATACTTATACTAATTCTTATATGTATATTATAAGTGAGACTGATTACAATAATATATTAACTTTGTATAATATGCCTAATATTGATATTAAGGATGATGAGTATTTACTTACTGCAAATATTGATATGGTATTAGATATTCTAACTCCATATAATAGTTCAAAAAAAGGAATAACTTTAAATAATGTTCATCTAAGACCAAATGGCAATATACAAAATATTGCTCTTGAAAACTATACTAGTCAAAGTAATAGTGGAGTAGTTGTAGTAAGTGATTATTTAGTTAAAGATTTAAAATTACACGGTTTAAATTTAATTGGTAATTTTGTAAATACTGATGAAAAATTAGAAGATGAATTTAGAGATTTTATAAAATCATTAGAGTTTGATGATTCATATGTTACTATTAAAACTAAAACAGAGATGGAAGCATCTAGTATAGGTATTAAAGCAATACTAATATTTTTGGGATTATATTTAGGTATTACATTTGCAATTACATCAGCTACAATACTTGCAATAGGTGAGCTAAGTAGAGCAAGTGATAATAAAAATAGATATAGAATATTAAAAAACCTAGGTGCGAGTAGTAAAGTAATTAATAAATCACTTTTTATACAAATTGCAATAACATTTATATTCCCACTTATAATAGCCTTAATTCATAGTTATTTTGGACTAAGAGAAATTAATAAATTAATAGTTATGCTTGGACATGTAGATTTAACTTCTAATATACTTTTAACAACGCTCTTTATGGTTGTTGTATATGGCGGTTATATGTTTTTAACATATAGGTGCGCAAGAAGTTTTATAAAAAAGTGATATTACAAATTAATATCATTTTTTGTTTCGTATTTAATAAAATTAAATGGGTGATATTATGCCTATTGTAGGTATAGTTACAAGAAAATCTATAAGTGATGAAAAACATCCAATAAGTATTATTTATAGTGAGATTATAGAGGCTATTGTAAAAAATAATGGCATTCCAATTGGAATAACTCTTAAAGAAAATTATAAAGATGTTATAGATATATGTGATGGTATTATATTTGAGGGTGGGGATGACTTTGAGGAATATGATTTTGAAGCACTTAAATACATATATGAAATAGATAAACCTGTACTTGGAATTTGTTTGGGTATGCAACTGATGGGAGTATTATTTAATGGGAATATGGCTTTTATACCTAATCATAAAAAGACATTAAAATATGCTCATGCAGTAAGAATAAATAAAAATTCAAAACTTTATAACATATATAAAACAGATATTATTAAAGTTAATAGTAGGCATAAGTCTATTATAAAAAATACTACTTTAATGGTTTCTGCAGTGAGTAATGATGGTTTAATAGAAGCTATAGAATCACCAAATAAAAAATTTTTTGTAGGTATGCAGTGGCACCCCGAATCCATGATAAATTACGATACTAAGCAAAATAATATATTTAAATATTTTATTAATGTTCTTAAATAGAACATTTTTAAAAAATGTGCTATAATAAGCACCTAGGAAGTGATTTATGGGATTAGAGGATTTAAAACTAAGAAAGAAAAAATTGGAACTACAAAAAAGTTTGAATGAAGAAAAAATAAAAGAATTAAATAATAGTTTTACAAATGCAAGACTAAATAATCTATATAATGATATATCAGATATTTTAAGTAAAAAGATGAATTTAAACAGCAATAGGAAACTTCTAAATAAAAAAAGAATAAATATAGTATTTTTCCCTTTGATAACTATCTCATTAGTTCCGCTAATATTGTTAACTCTATATATTAATAAATTTTTAATTGCAATAGTGTTAATATCGTTATTTTTAGTGAGTGAAGCACTAACATTTAAAAAGATTATAGAGTTTAACAATTTAAAAAAAGAGTTAAAAAAGTATAATATAAAAGAAATGGATGAGTTACTTTTAAATAAGACAAATGAATTAAATTCATATAGAAGTATATTAAAATATACATCTAAAAATGATATTGAAAGAAAGAAATCATTGGAAAATGAAAATGAGATAATCAATCATGAATTATATTATATTCAAAATAGAATTAATGAGATTTTAAGTAATACAAAAGAAGCAAAAATAAATAATAAAACAAAAAGATTACATAAAAAATAATAAATATTTTACAACTTAGTTTATGCGTGCTATAATTATATTAGAGATGTTTGTATGAATGTAATTGGTTATAAATGCTTTAAAAATGATTTAGTAAATAATTATGGAATAAAGTTTAATGTAGGTAAAAAATATTCAACAGATGGCATAATAAAGTTTGGTTTACGTGGTAATGGGTACCACCTCTGTAAAAACTTAGAAGATACTTTTAGATATTTTGATACCTTTCATACTCCAGTAAATGTCTGCCTTGTAGAAGGAAGGGGCAATATAGATGAATACTGTGATGAATATTATGGATACTATGATATGTATTCTGTTGAACAGTTAGAAATATTAAGAAAATTAAGTAGAGATGAAATAATAAATTATGGATTAAATTTAAACGAATTAAGAGCAATCAGATTTGTTTCATCATTTAAATTAACAGAAGATGAAATAAAGTTATTCGAGAAAAAATACGCTTTGAATAGAGAGGTTATAAATGCAATTAAGTATTATCAAAAAGGGGATAAGGCGGTTTACGAATTAGAGTGCGCCAAAAGAAAAATATATAAGATATGAGGTGTTTGGATGGATAAAGCAATGGTAGAAATTGAGAATTTAAAGGGGAAAATAAATACCATTAATGAAAAGCTTAAAACTAATAGTGAAAAAATAAATAATATTAAACTTGAAAATAAAGCAAAAATAGATTCTATAGAAGAATTAGAAAACGAGATTAGTATACTTTCAGAAGATAAGTTGTACTCAAAAAAATTATCAAAGAAGATAGTTTTTAGAGTAATATCTATAATTATTTATACTATTTTGACTATATTAAGTTCTATATTATTGTTATCTAGTTTAACTGCGCTAAATGTTTTTGAACCTTTTATACTTTTATCAATTACTTCTTTATTTGCTATTTGTGATTGTGCTCAAATATATGATTACAAAATTTTAAAAAGTGCGAAAAGTAATTTAAAGCTATCAGATCTTGATAACCAAATTAAACTTAAAGAAGAAAAGATAGAAGAAAACGAAAAATGGTTAGATAGTAACGAATACACTAATGAAAAATTAATAGGTGAATTAAAAGAAAGAAATGCTTCTCTTGAGGACGATAAGAAAGTAAAAGAAGCAAGATTAAATACATTAACAGATTTGAGAAATAGTATAATATATGATTTTCTTAATGGTAATACAAAGTTAGATAAGAAAATTAATAAAGTTTATCAAAAAAGTATGAAAAAATAGCTAAAAAAGCTGTTTTTCTTTTGTAATTTTTAAAATAGTGTTATAATAATGCTTGGTGGTTGTTATGGATAAAATTATTATAAAGGGAGCAAGAGAAAATAACTTAAAAAATGTTTCACTTGAACTACCTAAAAATAAATTAATAGTAATGACAGGTGTATCTGGAAGTGGTAAAAGTAGTCTTGCTTTTGATACTATATATGCAGAAGGACAAAGAAGATATGTAGAAAGTTTAAGTGCTTATGCAAGACAGTTTTTGGGTGGTACTGAAAAACCTGATGTAGATTCTATAGAGGGACTTTCTCCAAGTATTAGTATAGACCAAAAGACAACTAATAATAATCCAAGAAGTACTGTTGGAACAGTTACAGAAATATATGATTACTTGCGTCTTTTATATGCTAGAATAGGTGTTCCATACTGTCCAAATCATAATAAACCAATATCAAGTCAAAGTATAGAAGAGATGACAAATCAAATCTTAGAACTTGAAGAGGGTACTAAAATAAGAGTTTTATCTCCTGTGGTACACGGTGAGAAAGGTACTCAAAAAGATTTATTAGATGATTTAAAAAAAGATGGATATTCAAGAGTTAGAATAGATAATAACGAGTATGAACTAACTGATGATATAAATCTTGAGAAAAATAAGAAACACAGTATCGATGTAGTAATAGATAGACTTATAATAAAAGAAGATATAAGAAGTAGATTAAGTGAGGCTATTGAGCTTGCTTGTAAACTTTCAAAAGGTAAATGTGTAATAGATGTAGTTGGGTCAGACGAAATAGTTATGAGTGAGAGATATGCATGTCCAGATTGTGATTTCTCACTACCAGAACTAGAACCAAGACTATTTAGTTTTAATGCTCCATACGGTGCTTGTCCAGATTGTAACGGGTTAGGATTTAAACAAAAAATAGATGAAGACTTGATAATGCCTGATAAGACTAAAAGTATCTTAGATGGAGGTATTGTTGCTTATAACATGGACGCGTCTATATCATATACACAGATAAATTCCCTTGCTAAAGAATATAATATAGATTTAAGTAAACCTATAAAGGACTTAACAAAAGATGAACTTAACTTAATATTATATGGTTCAGATAAACAAATAGAGTTTAACTATGTATCTAATAATGGTAATACTAGAACTACTACTAGTTACTTTGAAGGAATAATAAACAACTTAGAAAGGCGTTATATAGAGACAAAAAGTGGATGGATTAGAGAATGGCTAGATAAGTTTATGATGGAACTACCTTGTACTACTTGTCATGGTGCGAGATTAAAAGAATCTGTTTTATCAGTCAAAATAAATAAGAAAAATATATATGAGATGACACAGTTATCTATAGGAGAGTTATATGAATTCCTAGATAATTTAAAATTAAATAAAGAACAGGAAAAAATAGCAGAGTTAATACTTAAAGAGATTAAAGATAGATTAAAATTTTTAATAAATGTAGGTCTTAGTTATTTAACTTTAAATAGAATGGCAGGAACACTCTCTGGTGGTGAGGCAGGTAGAATTAGACTTGCAACTCAAATAGGTTCACGCCTTACAGGTGTATTATATGTACTTGATGAACCTAGTATTGGACTTCATCAAAGAGACAATACAAGACTTATTAATTCTCTTTTAGAAATGCGTGATTTAGGTAATACTTTAATCGTTGTAGAACACGATACAGATACTATGCTTGCATCTGATTACTTAGTAGATATAGGACCTCTTGCTGGAATACATGGTGGGGAAATCGTTGCCTCTGGTACGCCTAGTGAGGTCATGCAAAACGAAAATAGTTTAACAGGTAAATATTTAAGTGGTAAACTTAAAATAGAAGTACCTAAGAAAAGAAGAAAAGGTAATGGTAAATATTTAGAGGTTAAAGGAGCCAGTGAAAACAACTTAAAAAATATAAATGTAAAATTCCCACTAGGTAAATTTATATGCGTTACTGGTGTATCAGGAAGTGGTAAAAGTAGTTTAGTAAATGAAATACTATATAAAGTAGTTGCTTCTAATCTATATAAAACTAAAGATAAACCGGGTAAACATAAAAAAGTATTAGGGCTTGAGAATATAGATAAAGTAATAGATATATCACAAGCTCCAATAGGTAGAACTCCAAGAAGTAATCCTGCAACTTATGTAGGGGTATTCGATGATATTAGAGATGTTTTTGCTTCTACTAAAGAGGCTAAAATGAGAGGATACGATAAAGGTAGATTTTCATTTAATGTAAAAGGTGGTAGGTGTGAAGCTTGTTGGGGAGATGGAGTTAAAAAAATAGAGATGCATTTTCTTCCTGATGTGTATGTTCCATGTGAAGTATGTCATGGTACAAGATATAATAGAGAAACTCTTCAAGTAAAATATAAGGGTAAAAGTATATATGATGTACTTGAGATGAATGTTGAAGAGGCTTTGGAATTCTTTAAAAATATACCTAAGGTAAGAGATAAATTACAAGTTATGATGGATGTAGGACTTTCATATATGAAGCTTGGACAAAGCGCACCAACACTCTCTGGTGGTGAGGCAGGACGTGTTAAACTTGCTAAAGAACTTCAAAAGAAACCTACAGGTAAGAGTTTATTTATATTAGATGAACCAACTACTGGACTTCATACGCATGATATAAAGAAACTACTTGAAATATTAAATAGAATAGTAGATAATGGAGATACAGTAATTGTTATAGAACATAATCTAGATGTTATAAAAGTAGCTGATTATATAATAGATTTAGGTCCTGAAGGTGGTAGTGGCGGTGGTGAGATTGTCGCAACGGGAACACCAGAAGAAGTAACTAAAGTAAAAGAAAGTTATACAGGACAGTTTTTGAAAGGGATGTTAGAATGAAAGTAAATTACGAGTATACAAGGAAACATTATAAGAATTTCTTATATAGGTCAAGAATAATAAGCAATATAATATTGTTTATTATATGTTTAGGTATTTATTTATATTTTTCAAGAGAGGTAGTACCTTTAATCTATTTGCCACTTTTTATAATAAGTTTAATAGTATTAATTATCTTATTGAATGTAGCATATGTACACGCATATTTAAAAGTAAATGAAATGTTGAATAATACTTCTTATGGTAAATGTACGTTAGAGTTAACACCTAATAAGTTTTCTCTTACTATTAATAAATCTAAAACTGATTATAAATATAATAATATAAGAAGAATAATTGTTAAAAAGAATTGTTTTATAGTTAAGTTTAAAAACCGTAGAGAATATTTAACTTTTGAAAAAAATCTATTTACTGAAAAAGAGTATAATGATATAATTAAAGAGCTTAAAAACAAAAGCAATTAAGACTCTTTTTGGAAACTAAAAAGGAAAATCTTTTAACTTTCCTTTAGTTTTTCTATCTCTTTTTCACTTAAACCAGTTACTTTTGAAATGATACTTATATCGATATTTTCTTTTAGTAGATTTTTTGCTGTTAATAGTTTTTCTTGCTCAATGCCTTCCTTTTTTGCTTCTTCTAGTTGTTCCTGTTTTACTTCTTCTTCTACAAATTTATAGTGGTATAAACCTATTACATCTTCATCATCATTATACTTATCTATTCTTTTTCCTATATCTTCCATAATCTTATCTCCGTTACATAACTTTTTTACTTCTTCTTTGCTTTCTGCTCCAAATAGTCCTAAAAATTTTGTCTTACTATCTAGCTTGTCTACGTCTTTATTATAACATGCTTCTTTGAAATATGGAATATCTATTCTTATTATTTCTATCATATCTGTTAGTCTTTTATGTGTCTCTTCTTCGTATAATGCATATCTTTCTATTGCCTTTTCATGTTTTCCACTATAATCTAAGTTTATTTGTATATGTCTATTTATCTTTCCTAATATCTTTTTAGGGGCTAGATCCATACTCATATTCCTACATAAGTAATATACATTTCTTTCTATTAAAGTTTGAGTTACATCTGTATTTACTTCTACATTTATTTTTGCTCCATCTTCTAGTTCAACTACCAAATCTACTCTTACATCTCTATCTTTGTAGGGTCTACCTACTAGTTCGTTGTTAAGTATCTTAACATCTTTTGGAATAATACCTAATACTTCTTTTAAAAGCTTTTTTATAGGTATTAAATCATCCTCACTGCCGAATACTTTCTTAAAAAGTAAATCAAACTTCAGTGAGATAAAACTTTTTTCTTCTACCATATATATACTCCTTTCTAAATTCCTTTTTATTCTTTTACTTTAAAATCTACTCATCCTAAACTAAAAATGATATATATCACCTCCTATATATATCATTCTACAAAACTTTCGAATTTACTTTTTTTTACGCAAAAAAATTTAAAAAAAGTGAAAATTTCACAAAATTTCCACAAATCTTTCACATTTCTAACAGGTTTATAATATTTATATGTTTGTAAATTTATTAAAAATTCTGTATAAATTATTTTAAAATTTATATATGTAAGTTAAAATAATTTGCAAATTTTTTTAAAAAATGTAAAGCAAACAAATGTTCCTCTTGACAGGGG
>CANQAT010000010.1 GCA_947588925.1 uncultured Bacilli bacterium
TTAGGTGGCTTAATATAGCACCAATCATACCGAGGTGATATATCCCAAGTAGCATTTTCCACTAATATTTTTTCATGATTATACAAAGTATCTAAAAAATCTTCATTTAACCATTGTTTTATATATGATTCATCAAATTGTGCACTTTGGCCAAAGTTTATAGCCGATAAAATATTTTCGGAAATCATTTTTACTGATCCATCATTTAATATTTCTGTTATTCTCCACATATAACCAGAATACCAAACATAATTAAAATCAAGACATTTATTAGTTCCCCAAAAATAAGTATTATTAGGAGGTTCAGCAGCTCCACTATCAGTACATTTATTATCAGTTGAAGTTAAATAATAGTTTCCAGAATTATAATTACATGTTTTACTATCAGCAATTTCCTTAACATAATCTCCTAACATACCAATAGTTACTACTATTTTTACTTCTTTTTCATAAGGTTCTGTTGTTTTTATAACAAGCGTAATACTACTTTCTGTTTTAGTATTTTCTCCTTTTGGAATTAATTTCAATTCAATATCTTCATCCTGTTTGGATGCTTCAATTGTTCCTGTTATTTGTTGTTCTAAAGTAAAAATATCATTTTCTTCTAGAGTTATGCTATACTTGGTTTGAAAAGAATTGTAATTATCTTCAACATAATTTTTAATATTCAAATTTACTGTTTGTACCCCTCTATTAACATAAATTCTATCCGTATTATTCTTAACCTCAAAATAGAAAGGATAAGATGAAAATGTTGTATCATAACGCCTAGTTAATTTATATCTTGCATAAGTTTCACCACAAGTTATTGCCAAAGCAATTGTAATTAAAAATACTGTAAAAACTATAATTACTTGTTTCTTCTTCATTTTCATCACTTCCTATCTTTAAATATTTTTCTTTTCTTTTGGTTTTATTGAACTCAAGAATAAACATATTCCGAGTAACATAAATAAAATTATAATTCCCATTGGTTTTTGAAAAAATAATATTACACGCCCTAAAAATGGTATTTTAAAAGAGTATTTTCCTTCAATATTTTCTTTCTCTAATAACTCTTGATCTGTATCAGAATTAGCATCTCCCTTTGTAATGTAATATTCTTTACCATCTTCTTTATATACTTCAAATACTCTGTGGGTAATTACTGAATTTCCCTCTTTAAATGCTATAATATCATTTTCTTTTATTTCTTTTGCTTCTTTAACAAAAACAATATCGCCTTCATTTAATGTTGGTTTCATACTTCCTGTTAAAACAATAAAGTTTTTATAACCGAAAAAATTAGGTGTTTTATCTTTAAAAAATAATTTTTGAACTATAATAAATGTACTATAAAGAGCAATAATTACTAGAAAAATCCAAAATATAACTTGTGATACTTTTTTTATCATTTTCATTTTAAGCATCACCATCCACTACTTGTATTGCAATTAAATCAATAGTAAGATTTATATCTTTACCAGCATATTCATAATTATTATCTTCTTTATCCCATTCAATTTTAATATGATACTTGGTTTTCATCATCTCATCATAAGGTAATTCATATTCTTCTGTTCTTTTATCATCTAATAATTTTAATTCTGTACCATTTTCATCTGTTAAAGTAACCTTTATTGGTATTGTTGAATCTACTTGTACTTTTAAATAATATTTCATTAAAACTTCATTACTATTTTTATCATCATAGTTATTAACATAAAAATCTGATTCATCTACATCTCCAGGTAACATTTTTTTATTTGTATAAGTAAATGTTGGATTATCCAAACTTAAAATTGGAAGCGCAACTACATCACTAGAATTACCTTCTAAAATTCCTAAATATCTACTAGTTGTAACATTGAAAGTAAATAAGAATAAAATACATATACTAAATACTAATAAAATACAAGGTTTCTTTTTTAACTTATACTTTTTTTTCATTGTTACCTCCTATTTATTAATTTATCTTTTGTTTTACAAGCACAATAACATTTATATTTTTATTATCATAATCCTCAATATTTGGATTAGTTATATCCTCTTTTTTATCCCAATTCCAATATACTTTTATCGTTATTTTATCTGCATCTATAAATCCATGTTCGCTCGTTTTAAGAAGTAAATCATCTTTTACAACGTTGCCACCTGTTATATCATATTTTGGTTCACCATCATTAATTGTAAAATATGTTAATTTAAAATCTTTATCTAATTCATCTAACATAAATTTTATTTCGTACTCTAAACTTACTTCTGTACCATTTGGATTTATTATAAATTCAAAATATCCTGTACTATTAGGAGCAACTTTTTCATTTACAAAGGTTGTTGATTCACTAGAGTTGAATTGAATCGGAGTTCCATCACTAACATTTACATCATTTACTGATACTTTGAATTTTGCAATACCTATTCCACCCATACCGGATGTGGTTTCTACATATCTTGAAAGTGTATAACTAGCTACAAAAAGAGTGCATACAATTACATAAAATATCAAAAAGTTCTTTACTCTTTTTTTTAATCTGTATTTTTTCCTTTTAGCCATTATTACACCTTCTTTCTAATATTCAGAAGCTGTAATTTTTAACTCTAATTTATAATTAGAATTAATATTTGTACCTACTTCTGTATCATTACTTCCTTCAAACCACTTCCAATTTAGCGTGTAAACATCATAAGTATTACTAGCAAGACCTATATTTTCTTGCTTTAATTCTTCATAAGTTAACCATTTATCATCATTTCCTGCTACATATACGCCATTTAATTTCAAACGATATTTCATATTAATATTATATTTATTATCTTCAAGTAAATCTAAATCATATTTTATATTAAATTCGTTATTATTTCTTATTACGAATTGATATGAATTTTCACTTGCTGGTGCGATTTTATTGTCAACTACATAATAGGCTGTATTAGTAAATATATGAAGCTGGGTATCTTGTGAATATTCTATTTGTCTGTCAAATACTTCTACGCCATCTTTATCTTCGTTACTTTCACTGCCACTTCCACCTACACTAGTAGTTCCATCTGAACAATTACAATTATTATCGCAATCTTTTTTAAATATAATATCAAATATATCTATATTACCTGTTGGAATTCGCGGTCTATGGTCGATAAACCCTAGACTTCTAACAAGTAAAAATATAATTATGATTAAAGCAATAAGTATTAATAACATTACTATAAAATTTTTTTCATTCTTTTTCTCTTGCTTATCCATCTATATTTATCACCACTTTTCAATTTAAAACCCTCAGTAAAGATTATAAAAAATTTATAAGCCTTACTGGAAGTTTTAAAACTTCCATAATTTTTATGCACCAGCTGGTGTATATTTTTGTCCTTCAATATGTTGAACAATTTGTAATTTAAATGGAACTTTTAAAGTTGCAGAACCAGTCGCAGCTTTCTCACCAATTTCTGTATGAGTTGTACTGTTTGCATCAGTATTTGTCCAAGTAACTGTAACAGTAACTTTTATTTTATCAGTCTCACCAAATCCATTTGCATTACTATTTAACGCAACTAAATAAGGCGTAGCTTCACTACCGTTACCAGTTATTTCCTTTATATTAGTAGCACCTTCATCTTTAGCAACTGTAACAGCTACAGATATATCATTATTATCTGTATTAACTACACCAAGTTGAGTTAATGCATCTTTTACAGCTGTTTCTGAAATAGAAGAAATAACATCTACAGATACTTCTGTACCATTTAATTCTACCTCTACTTCTCCAGTAGCTGTAACTGATGGAGCAATTTTACCAGTAACAACATGCTCATTATCTACAGCCTTTAATGTCAATTCAAACTCTTTTTCATCAACTGCTTCACCGCCATTTTTTAAAGCAACTGCCCATTTAGCAATATCAACAGAGCCTGTTCCATCAAAAGTACTAACATATCTAGCATAAGTTCCTCCTACGAAGAATAGTGAAATAGCAAATAACATTGCAACTGCCATAACACTTCCTACTGTTTTCTTTTTCATTTTTTCACCTCCTCTAACTAACTTCTTTTGGGAATAATATTCTAGAATATTATTTCTATATATAAAAGGATTCCCACCTTTTATACCAATTTAATTAATAGATTATTTATCGTCATTATTTTCTTTTTGACGTTCTATTTCTCTTTGTCTTTTAAATTCTTCAAACTCTAATCTATCTTTCTCTTCTTCTTTTCTATATTTTTTATCATCTTTTCTACTTATTATATAAAGCCATAATAAACCAATTACTAAAATTACTAATAATACTATAAATAGTCCTATAGGCTTTTGCATAAACATTAAGAAATTTCCTGCCTTTGGTATTCTTGCAACATAAATTCCTTCTATATCTTCCATAGCTACAAGATTAACATCTTCTGCATTATTGGCATCTCCCTTAGTCTTGAAATATTGCTTTCCATCTTCAAAAACAACATCAACAATTCTATGTGTTGTGACTGTATCACTTTCATTTCTAAAAGCAATTACATCTCCCTTTTTTAACGTTGTCGTATCTACCATTTTTACAAATACCAAATCTCCAGTATGAATCGATGTTTCCATAGAGCCTGATAATACTATCATAGGTTTATATCCAAACACATCTGGAACCTTATCTGGATCACTATTTGCTTTGTACATTATGAGTGCGGCTACAAACAAAATGATTATTGCAATGGTAATAAATATAATTTTAAATATTCTACCAATAATTCCCCTTTTACTTTTTTTATCTCTTTTCATGATACCCTCCTTCTAGCATAATTGGAATAAAGTTTCTTAACTTTATTCACTATCGTAAGCACTATTATCAATTAAAATTATAACATATTTAGACAAATTTTGATACTATTTTAATAAAATATGTATTTTTTTTAACAAAATTTTTACATAATTGTTTCATTATGTGGCTAATAGCAGTCAAAAAAATAGTATTAAAATAAGGAAGGGAGGTGAAAAAATATGCCAAAGAAAGGTGAAAATATTACGAAAAGGAAAGATGGAAGATATGAAGCAAGGTATGTTAAACAAAGAGATGAATATGGAAGAATCAAAAAATATGGCTTTGTTTATGCAAAAAGTTATTTTGAAGTGAAGAGAAAACGTGATGAAGAAATTAAAAACTTTAATATTAAAGTTGAAAAATCAAATGTAAAAGAAACTATAAGTAATTCTATAGCTTTATGGTTAGATTCTAAATTTTCTATAAAAGATTCAAGTTATACAAATTATTATTCAATAATTTATTCAAAAATTATTCCATTTTTAAAAGATAAAAAAATTGATGAACTAAATGAAAAATTAATTTTCGAGTTTATTAAATCTTTACAAGAAGAAAAGTTGGGAAATAAAAGGATAAAGGATATTTTAATAGTATTTAAACAATTTTTAGATTATAAGAATATTAATATAAAATTTGAGATGCCAAAAGTCAAACGAAATAACATCATAACTTTAAATGATAAAGAAATATCAATTATTGAAAAAGAAGCCATAAATACAGATGATATAAAGGTATTTGCAATTTTACTTGTATTGTTTTCCGGACTTCGTATTGGAGAATTGTGTGCTTTAAAATGGAAGGATATCGATATTCAAAACAAAGTAATTCATATAAATAAAACTTTAATTAGAGTAAAAAACAAAGATAAAAGTTGTAAACAAAAAACTAAAATTATTATTGATACACCTAAAACGCAAAATTCCATAAGAAATATTCCAATAAATAATCAGATTATTCCATATCTAAAAAAGTTAAAAAAAGATGATAATTGTTATTTATTAACAGGAGAAATTTACTACATAACTACCAAAAAATATTATATGTTTTATCAAAAATTTCTTAAAAAAATTAATTTTAAAAAGTATAATTTCCATGTTTTAAGACATACATTTGCAACAAGATCACTACTATGTGGTATTGATATTAAAACACTTAGTGAAATTTTAGGACATTCTAGTGTTAAAACAACTTTAGAGTTATATGTACACGTAAAAGATAGTGAAAAATTGCTTCAAATTAATAAACTTAAATTTTTAAGTTAATAACAGTCGCAATAATAGTCAAAAATTAAAATTATTTAAATTCTATTTTCTTTATTAATTAAAATAATAAAGTTAAGAAACTTTATTATTTTTTTCAAAGAGACCCTCTTTAATTTTGAGAGTTTTTTTATATACTTATACTTAATTTTTCTTTAAATATATGTCATTGTTATTAACAAAAAAAATACTCTTTCATAATATAAATTAGTGAGGAGGAATCTCATGAAAAATGTTTTAGAAATTAAAAATCTAAAGAAAATATATCATACTAAAGCACATGAAACACTTGCAGTAGAAGATTTCTCATTTGATGTAAATGATGGAGATTTTATCGCAATAGTGGGTCCTAGTGGATGTGGTAAATCAACTATTCTTTCCGTACTTTGTGGACTCGAAGAAAAATCAGGTGGAGAGATTAAATTTAATGGTAATACCAAAATAGGATATATGTTACAACAGGATTCCTTATTTGAGTGGAGAAATATTTTAGATAACTGTTTACTTGGACTTGAAATTAATAAAACTTTAAATGAAGAATCTAAAATGCGAGTTATTAATTTACTTACAACTTATGGACTTAAAGACTTTATATATAGTTATCCTGATAATTTATCTGGAGGCATGAGACAGAGGGTCGCACTTATTAGAACGCTCGCAACTAATCCTAATTTACTTTTACTTGATGAACCATTTTCCGCACTAGATTATCAAAGCAGACTTGCTATATCAGATGATATATATAACATTCTTAGGAAAGAAAAAAAGACTATGATAATGGTTACTCATGATATAGCTGAGGCAATAAGTATGTGTGATAAAGTTATAGTTTTATCTGATAGACCTGCTAAAATAAAAAGTATTTATAATATAGAATTAGAAAACAAATCCACTCCTATAAATAATAGAAAAGATAAGAATTTTTCATATTACTATGATAAGATTTGGAAGGATATTGATTTCCATGTATAGTTTAGAACATATAAAGTTTTTAAAAAAGCTAAAAAGAGAAAAACTAATTGTAACAATAAGTCAGTTAGCAATTTTTATTTTCTTTTTAATTATATGGCAAGTACTTGCTAACCTAAATATAATAAATACTTTTATCTTTTCAAGCCCTAAAAAGATATTTGAAACTATCATTGGTTTATACAAAAATAAAAATTTATTTAGCCACATATGGGTTACAGTTTATGAAACCATAATAAGTTTTAGTGTGGCAACCATTTTAGGTACATTTATAGCTTCTTTATTGTGGTGGAGGAAAAGGATACAAAAAATAATTGAACCATACCTAACTATATTAAATAGTCTTCCTAAAGTAGCCCTTGGTCCTATGATTATTATTTGGTTTGGTGCGGGTATTAAGTCTATTATATTTATGGCACTACTTATATCTCTTATAATTACTATTATAAATGTATATGAAGGGTTTAATAGTGTTAATGCAAATAAGATTAAACTTATGAAATCTCTTGGGGCAAGTAAATATCAATTATTTTTTAAATTAATACTTCCAAATAGTTTAAATACTATAATAAGTGCGTTAAAAATAAATGTAAGTATGTCTTTAATAGGTGTTATTATGGGTGAGTTCCTTGTATCTAAAAAAGGTATTGGTTATTTAATACTTTACGGTTCTCAAGTATTTAATTTAAGTCTAGTTATAAGTGGTATATTTATACTTTGCGTTGTTGCAGCAATAATGTATTATATCGTTAGTTTTATTGAAAAAAAGGTGTTAAAAAAAAGATATTAACATCTTTTTTGTTCTATCGATACCATTTTGTCGATGTTGACAAAATGGTCAGATTATTTATATTATTTCTTTTATATTTAAGTACAATTAATCAAATAATCATCAATTAAGATTTTCCTTATATTCCTTTCGATAAAAAAATATATATGTCAAATAACAATCAAATAATAATTTTTATTTATAGAAGGTGTTAACGAACAACTTATTTAATTATTCCATTTATATTTTGTATATCTCCCACCAGAGATTTTGACAATTTTATCTTCTTTAAGTAATTTATTTAATACTCTTTCAATTGTAGTTTCACTTAAATTAGGAAACTTATTCATAATAAATGCTTTATCTATTGGTATAATATTGTCCTTAAATATATCTATAATTCTATCATAAGCAGTTATTTTCTTATTTTCAGCAATATTTATTCTTGAATCAAATTCTTTATAAGCATTTAATATTATTCCCAAATAGTATTCTACAAAATATGAATAATCATTTTCATTATCATGCCATTTTACTGAACTTTTTTCTAAAGCGTCATAATAACTATCTTTTGTTTCTTCAATAATTTTTTCAATACTAATATATTTCCCTACTACATAATCTGCTTTATATAGTAATAATAAAGTAAGTAATCTACTCATTCTTCCATTACCATCATTAAATGGATGTATAGATACGAAATCTAATATAAATATAGGAATTAATACTAGTAAATCACATAATTCATTATTAACTAATTCATTATAATTTTTACATAATTCTTCAATTGCAATTGGCGTTTCAACACAAGATAGAGGTGTAAATCTTATTTTCTTTTCTCCTTTTTCATTTTTTTCTTCAATATAGTTTTGAGAATTTTTAAATTTACCACCATAATTATAACCTGTATATTTATATAAATCTCTGTGTAATTGTAATATTGTATTTTTAGTAATATCAATAAAGTTGTAATTCCCATGGATTAAAGATAATACATCTCTATACCCAGCGATTTCTTCCTCATTCCTGTTTTTAGGTTCTAACTTTTGATTTACAATTTCGCTAATTCTTTTATCAGTTGTATAAATACCTTCAATTTTATTTGAAGAAGAAGTACTTTGAATTTTGGCAACTTTTAATAAAGTATCTAAAGTGTCTTTTTTAGTATCCAACAAATATGATTGTTTTCCTTTATATTCATGGATTTTACTTATTAAATTAATAATATTACTGTTAGATATGATACCATTATATTCTTCCAATAAATTAAATTTTCTCAAATTGCATCATTCTCCCTCCATTTGCACCATTATAACATAAAATGATGCAGTTAACAATATATTTGATGCAAATAAATTTACACTATTAATTATGTACAATATTATATTTTTTTAAACAGCATCTTTCTAGTCACTTTTTAATTTTTCTTAAGTATATCTTCAGCATTATTAATTTAATATTTTTAGAGCTATATTAGCTATGCCTCTTATCTCATCATCTATATCATTTACAAATGGTTCAAAGTAAGGTAAAAATGATTTAGATAAAGGTGATTTTTCTAAATATAAGTTAAGCATCCTGAGTGCACATAATTTTAACTTTGGATTTAAAATATCTTCCTTTATTTTTTCTAAATCATAATCAGAAGATTTTTGCATATATTTCCAAAATTCTTTATTAGAATTTTCAGTAAATATAGTTGGGTCTCCTATGATTTTATTCATCCTATCAAGTACATATTCAGCCTCTTTTCTTATCAAGTCATTTTGATTATTCTTATATCTTTCAAAATAAGGTATAAAAATTGGATCAATAAAATTGCCTAATATGAGTAATGATTCTAAAACTGAAATGTTATTATTTAAATTTTTTATACAATCCATAATATGATTAATTCTCTCTTTTTTAGTATCTAAATGAATTTTAATAATTCGTTCATCAATTATTTTGCTTAACTCAAAATGATTCAATGACTCACTTAAATATTTTAATTCATCTAACCACCTTATATCTTGTGTATTAGATGCTTCAAATATTGCCTGTTCTAAATAAGGCTTTATTACGCAATAATCAAATGTCTTAAGTTTGTCAAAAATCAATTCCGCTCCAGGCCAATTTATATCTTTAAGCCATTCTAACATATTCGGTAGATATTTTTCTAACCTTTCATTTGAGTTATAACAAATAATTTTTGCACAATTGTCCCAAACACCTTTCCCACCATTTAGGAAAAATAATGTCAAGTCATCATAAGTTTCATTTATTCTTATAATATCTTGCTCTGATAATTCAACAAAGTTATCAGATATTTGTTTTAATATATCTTTTTCATTTCCTTTCATTTATTATTTCACCACCTTTAAAATTTTTATATATTAATGGTTTTAAACTTTTTTAATTTTAAGTTCGCATAAAATTCACATCTACATTATACTAATCATTTAAAGTTAAAACAATAAGAAATATATAAACATTTGGTTCTATCAATACCATTATTCCCAGGTGGGAAAAATGGTCATCAATAAAATTATTACTTTTTGTACAAGCAACTTTTGTACTTTCTATAACATTAATAAATATGTTTAATGTTTTTGACTAGTTAAACCTTTATAAATACTTTAATATTTAAAGAAACTATAACTCTATTATGCCTTTCACTTCTCACGTCTAATTGTCTCTTTTATTTTACTAATTTGTTCAAGTCTAGCTTTTACATTTTTCTCACTACCAAATTCACTTGGATAATAAAATTTTGTACCTATTAAATTGTCAGGCAAGCAATCCATATCAGTCATTTTATATCTATAATTTTGAGAGTATTCATACCCATCTCCATATCCCATTTCTTTATCTAGTTTTGTAACTGCATTTCTTAATCTATTTGGGACTTTTAACTCATTAGTTTTCTTAGCTATATCTTTTGCACTCTCATAAGCAGTATAAAGTGAATTTGACTTTGGAGATACTGCTAAATAAACTACAGCTTGAGCTAAATTAACATTACACTCTGGGTATCCTATATATTTACAAGCATTAAAAGTAGATGTTGCTTGCACCAAAGCAGATGGATTTGCAAGTCCTATATCTTCAGATGAAAACCTAATAAGTCTTCTTGCAATATAAAGTGGATCTTCTCCTGCCTCAAGCATACGTGCTAAATAGTAAAGTGAGGCATCTACATCACTATTTCTCATAGATTTGTGCAGTGCGCTTATTAAATTATAGTGTTCTTCACCATTCTTATCATAGATAAATGTTTTTTCACTCATTATTTTTTCTAATAGTTCTTTTGTGATTTTATTTTTATTTTTTGGTAAACACTTAATTACATTCTCAAGTGTGTTAAGTAAACTTCTAGCATCCCCACTAGAAGAGTTAATTATTGAAACTTTTGCTTCTTCATCTATTTGTATCTTTGGATAAAATTCTTTTAATGTCTTATCTAATATTGTTTTTAAATTATCAAATGTAAGTTCATGAAGAACATATACTTTACTCCTAGAAAGTAAGGCAGAATTTACTTCAAATGAAGGGTTTTCAGTAGTCGCACCAATTAAAATAATATCCCCTTTTTCTACATAAGGAAGAAGTGTATCTTGTTGTGATTTATTAAATCTATGAATTTCATCTATAAATAAAATTGTTCTTTTATTATTTAGTTTATTCATCTTTGCAATCTCTTCTACTTGTTTAATATCTTTTACTCCGCTTTCAACCGCACTTATTTGATTAAAATCAGAAGAAGTTTTATTTGCAATTATTTTTGCAAGAGTTGTCTTTCCAACACCCGGAGGTCCATAAAATATCATAGATGAAATATTATCGTTTTCTATCGTTTTTCTAAGAAGTGAATTTTTACCTACTATATCTTCTTGCCCAACAAAATCATCTAAGGTTTTTGGTCTAGCTTTTTCTGCTAACGGTTTAAAATCATCATTATCAGCATAGTCAAATAACGTCATACTATCACCTTGTATAAATATTATAACAATTAAAGATTTTAATTGCAACAAAGAAAAAACTATAGTTTTTAATCTACATTTTGAAAAAAGAGTGAATTTAATTTCAAATAACACTCTAGTTTAAATTTCCCATTTTTAAAAGCAGTTCATCAATAGTCAAAATTTCTAATTATTTTCAAACCAATAACTTGTATAATATTCATCTGATATATATCTATTGAACACACTATAATCTATAAATACTTTATCATCTAACATAAAATATTCTTCTCCATTATATTTAAAGTAATATGCAGTTGTATAATCATCCTCTGTAACATCTTTCTTATATAACCATTCCATTTGCAACTTTTCTACATCTTTATACTTAACCCTTTTATAATACAAATATTTAATACCTGTCAAATCACTACTATTACGATTTACTTCTGCTGCAAATGAAGCTGTCATACTACTAACTTGTTCTTCATATTTGTTTAAATATTTATCCGATTTAATGTCATAAACACCTAGATATTGACCATTGTTATCATATATAGAAATACCATAATCCTTAAAGTAATTTCTACCATCTATTTTTTTTAATTCTTTTGCAACTTTATTGACATTTTGTAATGCTTCTTCTTCACTACTATAAGATAAGGCAAAAATACGGCTCCCACCAATATAAATATTACTATATTCATTATCAAGATTAAGCCTATCCATAATATATCCTCTATAATTTTCATCAAAATCACAATCAGTTTCCTCATAATAAATATTAGAACAAGTTGCATCTATGCATACATTAGCTTTATAACTAGTACAAGTATATTTAAATTTATACTCTTTATCTTCTAAAGTATATTTTATAGAATTTTCTCTAGTTTCTTTACTTACATAATTTGCTTTTCCATATATATTAGATGCATATTTTACAATTCCTTCTTCAGATTTTAATTTAACTTTTTCCTTATCTGATGAACAACTACACCCCCATAAAACAGTTATCAAACTTAACATAAATAAAACTAATATTTTTTTCTTCATAACTCACCTCAACAATTAATTATTCCATCATTAACTTTTATATGTGATTTTTCAGGGTTGTTTTTATTATATAATACTATAACGCTTTCACCCTTTATACATTTAACTTTAGGCATTTGCCTTTGTCCTATTGGTAAAAAACCTAACTTTATTGTTTCACTTTTAAGTATTAATGTTTCTTTTAAAACATATTTTATTCCATCTACCTCATACTCAACTGTAACAGTAGTAGGAAAGTCTAATCCATTATTTCTTATTTCTTTTACTATTCCTAAACATTCACTATCATATTTTTCTTTATTCATATGTTCCACCTTTATCTTCCTTAAAATTATAACTAATTATTTTTAATCCTAATATAATCAAGAATAAACAAAATAATTCTATAAATACAAGTGTATATAAACTTACAAATGTTCTAAACATAGATATTATAAATCTTAACACTCCAAATAGTATAAAACTAGTTCCTAGAATTATATTTTTATTTTTATTTCTAAATAATAAACAAAGAACAAAGATAAAAGCACTTAAATTTAATATAGTTTCTACTAATTGAATTGGTAAGCTTGTTATCCCATAGCAACATCCTTTTATATAGCAACCTATTTTTAGAATAGAATATATTAATAAAATATTAGGTATATAAATTAACATTAGCTCTTTCTTTTTTATTTTAAATAGTTTTGATAATAATGGAAATATTAACAATATTCCTATATATCCCCCTATAAAAGAATATCCTGAAAAAATAAATCTTAATTTTAATAATATATCATTTGAAAATAAATAATTAATACTATTTAAATCAAAATCTATAAATAAGTGTATTAACTTTGAGAAAAATACAAAAGCTATTAAAAATATAATATAACTGTATATCAAAGATTCAAATGATAAAACTTTATATTTTTTATTAAAGAATAACATAGATATTAAAGGAATAGTAAATCCAACAAAAACTACAATTAAATATAATATATTTTCCATCTACAACCATCTAGTACTTCATTTAAATTAGAATTAAGGTATCTCAAGGTCTTGAGTTGCACAGCCTTCAAGCATATTAAACATTCCTGTTATTGTATATGCTACTAAAATTGCAGCTAAGATTATAAATACTATTGTTATAAAAATCACTACTGAATCTACTATAATTAAAATTAAAGACATTTTATCCTTATTTTTAACCCTACTAATAATGGCAAGAATAAGAGAAGCCACTACATAAGGAAGTTCAAAAATTATCGACAGTTTACTACCTATAAATTTATAAAGGAAACTATTAATCATACATAAAAATCCAATTAACTGCATACATAGTAATCCTAGCGACACCCAAGATAAAACAGGTATTTTATTCTTGCTATTACTAGTGTTATTTTCTACAATTTTATTTTCATTATTTTCAACTGCTATTTTTGTACCACAATTTGTACAATAATTCGCATTTTCTAAATTTTCACTACCACATTTATTACATTTCATAACGCACTCCTTACTATTTTAATTTACATTATCAAATCACTCAATTTGATATTTATATTTTTCAAAACAATTGATATATGATTTTCCATTAACTTCATTTGTTGCAACATCATAATTAAATTCGACATAATCATCGCACAAATAATTATTATATATTTCTTTATCGAATACTGAATTTCTTTGCTCACGAATTTATAACTAGTACTAGAAATTTTTAAATTTCAACTAAAATCTTTTATTACTTGATTATTAATAATTGTATTCCAAATTTTTAAAACCTAAAGTAACCTTTTCTTCTTAGCTTTTCTTACTTCTAATTAATTTTTCTTCATCAAATCCTTCAGTTTCATACTCATATCTACCTGTACATTTGATGAACGTGCTACTATGAGTTTCACCTATTTTGTATTCTTCATTATAACCCATACAACTTATACTATCATTTCCAGCATCTATACATTCTGATTCAGAATAAAATCTTCTTAATACCGTATAACCATCACATATATATCCTTTTTTTTCATTTTCTTCATAAGCATTTGTCCACTCTTTTACATTTTTGTATAATTCTGCTGTTTCAGGATTGTTTTTATATTCTTTAATCCTTGCATTACGAGAATCAATACAACTTTTCAATAGTTCTTTACCTATTAAAATTTCTTCGCTTGTGTTTTGTGTTGGCTCATTTATACAACTACCTAAAAGTTCTTGCACAACTCCATTAATTTTTCCCTCCGTAGTATACATCAAAAATTCTTTATCTTGTTCACTGTCATAGTCTGTATATTCTGATAATAGTTTTTCTATTGATGATGGTATATAAATTATAGTAAATAATGTAACTATTATAGATAATATTAAACACACATATAATGTAAATGATTTTCTCTTTTTAATAATTAGAATTATATTCAATATCAAACTTGTTAGTGCGAAAATAAATAACATTAATATAACACCTGAAGTTGTATTAAAGAAAAAACTATCTATAAATATACCTATAATTATGGAAACTACAGGATATAAAAAACACAATATTATTAATATTAAACTTATATTTTTCAATTTATCTATTTTAAATTTTTCTTGTACTTGTTTTATAGGTGTATATCCTTTAAAATTATTTAAGTATATTATTGAATGTATCATATAAACAATTCCCAATATAAAATATATTATATCAAATAGTGAATGATTATATATTGCAAAAAGTATCATAAGTGAAGATGCTATTATTACTAATACACCTACAAATTTTCGAGTTGTTTTTATATTCTCAATAATTATAATTAAAAATATAAAATATAATAAAGATTCTATAAACAAACTTATTGAAGAATCTGATAAACCTATTCCAGCAAATATAAGTCCTGCAAACATAGTAATTATAGATATTACTAATAAAGCAATACTATCATTATGTAATATTCTTCTATATTTTTTTAATTTTTCAGGCATAACATTATTATATTGTTGATTGTCTATCTGATTGACGTTTTGCTGATAAACAGTAGGATTACTTTGCGATTGAAAATTATTAACTTGTCCATATTCCTGATTTTGTACTATATTGTTACTTACCTCAGTTTGAAATTGCTGCGTTGCTGGATTTAATGGTTGATTTACACCATTATTAAATGCTTGTCCTACATTTTGATTATTCATATTATTATTTTCATTATTATTCATAAATTTCTTCCTCTCAATTATCTTAAACTATCCATTTATAAAACATTTTTTTATTCATAAACCAAATTACTACAATATGAATAACTAGCATAGAATATTGTAAAATTGGATTGTAGCCAGCTAAAATTGATATAGTTGATTTATTTATTAACAAAATTGAAATGTAAAATATTAATAATAAAACATTTCTTGTTGAACTATATTGATATTCTTCAACTGTTTTAAATCTATTTAATCTATAAGAAAAGTAAATTTCTAACACACTTTCTAAAATCCAAAAAGCATTTATTAAAAAAATATATACCCATAAATATACCCATATTGGAAAATTTACACTATCAAACGATTTAAATACTAATTGTACTAAAAGGTTATTTATTAAAAAGCCACTAACAAAATTCCAAATTAAAAATGACACTAAAACACTAAAAATAAATTTACCTTTACTTAATGTTTTCTTTTCAATTGTTTCTTCTTTCTGTTGTTGAGCGAAGTTTATATTGTCATCAATTAGACTATAACTATAAATAGGCTCTCTAGTTTCTGGATCATATCCAATAATCTTTGTACCTTGATTATTCATTTTATTATTTTCATTATTCATAAACTAACTCCTTACTTCAGATAATTTTTATTAAATCCATCAGTTTTATATTCTTTTTATTGATTGTTGATAAATTTCTTTACTATACATTATTTTATCTCCTACCTTCAATCTGATTATAACACACTTTTCAAAAAATTACCACTCTAAGTAAAAGTTTTTGATAAATATTTACGAGATAATTGTACTAGAGGTGGTATTTTGAATACTAAATTAGATTTTAAAAATATGCAAAAATTAAGAGAAGAAAAAAAAATTACACAAGTAAAATTGAGTCTTATGGTAGGTGTTTCTCAACAAAGTATAACTTATTATGAGACAAATACTAGAATTCCATCACTGCCTGTTGCATTAAGAATCGCTAAAGCTTTAAATACTAGTGTGGAAGGACTATTGAGTGATAACGACATGATTGCAAAGTATTACTCTTTATCAGAAAAGGATAAAGAAACAATCAATAAAATGATAGATTCATTATATAATAAAAACAATTATTAAGTAATCAACTATAAAATATAAATACTTATAATCAATATAAGTTATTAAATTACAGCAATACAAAAAATAACTATTTTCTAGTTATTTTTTTAACATAATCTAAAATAATCTCAGCAGTTTTTTCTTTACCTATACTTGAATCTATACATAAATCATAATTAGATGGATTCATCCATTTTTCTCCCGAAATCATTTCATAATAACTTGCTCTATTTTTATCTGACCTTTCTATATTCTTTTTAGCTTTATTTTTAGTATCATTATACATTTCCATTACTTTTTCTATTCTATAATCAAGTGGTGCGTAAATAAATATTTTAACTACATTATTATTATTTCTAAGCACATAATCTGCTGCCCTACCAACAATTACACATGACCCTTTACTAGCTATCATTTTAATTATTTTATCTTGAGCTTCTATTGCATATTTTACAGGCGATGTAGTTAAATATAAATCGTGCATTATATCTTTATTACTGTTTATATCAGATATAAACTCTTTATCTAAAACACTTTCTTTTGCTGCTAAAGCAGTCATCTCTTTATAGTAGTATGGGATATTTAACCTTTTAGCAATCATTTCTCCAATAGCTTTTCCTTGACTACCATGAGTTCTTGATATTGTTATAATAACACCCGGCTTAGAATTTTTAAGATAAATATTTTCTTTACTACTTGCTTTTTCTTTTAAAGTGAGTTTAAAGAATCTTAATACTAATATAGTAGTTACAATAATTCCAAGTAAATCTGCTATAGGAGCAGCGATTAGTGTTCCTTTAATTCCCATATAGTTAGGTAGTATTATAACAAGTGGGACAAAAAATACTATATCTCTTGCAAGTGAGACTAAAGCAGCCTTAAATGGTTCTCCAACTGCTTGAAAAAATATTGAACACATTTTAATTAAACAAGTAAGTGTTACCAACATTAAAAATATTCTAAATGTAAGTTCTGCAAACTCCATATATAATTCATCACTTGTACCAAATATACTTATAATAACTCTAGGACATAACTCAAAAATTAATGTTGAGATTAAACCTACTATGAAAGTTGCAATTACTACTTTTTTAAATGTCTCTTTTACACGTGAAATATTTTTAGCTCCATAATTATATCCAAGTATTGGTTGTGCGCCTAAAATAATTCCAACTATAATATTTATAACTATTGAAAATACTTTCATTGTTATTCCTATTACTGCTATTGGAATATCTGCTCCATATTTACTTAAGGCTCCGTATTTAGCAAGCATTATATTGCATACTAAAGATATAATAACTATACTAAGTTGTGTTATAAAGGTAGATATACCTAATTTAATTACATTTTTAAATACACTAAAATTCATTTTAAAACTATCTATACTTAATTTAAATGTCTTTGTCTTTGTATAATAAATAATAGATACAATGAGTGTTATGAACTGCCCTATAATTGTTGCAAATGCAGCGCCTTTAATTCCTAAATTTAATCCAAATATAAATATTGGGTCTAAAATAATATTAGCTATCGCACCGCTTGCAGTTGCTGCCATTGAAAATCCGGGTGAGCCATCCGCACGTATTACAGCATTCATACTATTTCCAAGCATATAAATTGGAATTGCTGATAGTATTATTACATAATAATCTCTTGCTAAATCTATACTTTTATCACTCGCACCAAATAAATATAACAATTGGTCTTTAAAAATGAAACCTAATATAAGAAATATAATACTTATAATAAATGTTACTAATATACTATTTCCTATTGATTTATGGGCATTTTTAGTATCCTTCATACCTTGACATAGTGATAAATACGCTGCTGCACCATCACCAAAACACCAAGCGAATGCTACTGCTATAATGGTTATTGGATATACTATTCCAGTTGCTGCATTACCTAGATATCCAAGACTACTATTACCAATAAAAATTTGGTCTACTATATTATATAAAGAACTAATAAGTAGCGATAAGATACATGGTATAGAAAATTTTAAAAGTAATTTAGATATTTTTTCTTCTCCTAAAAATTTGTTGTTTTCTTGATTTTCCATTATTTTCCTCCTTTTTAATCAAAACCCAATTTTAGAGCAAAAAAATATACGTAAAAACTGTCTTGTTTTTACGCATATCGCTGGATCAGACTTATTAATTATACAACATTTTTTGATTTTTTTCTAGAAAAATTTTATTTTTTTAACTCTAATCCATCTTTGAAGGCATTTCCTACTCTTTTAGTTACTTCATAATATCCGCGAGTATATGGGTCAAATGCAATCGCACCAAGTTTTTCTATATCGATATTATCCCCACTTATAACACTTTCTTCATTAGATAATCTTTAAAGTAACAACATTCCAATAAAATTAACTATCATGCATAAAGTAATACCTATTAAAAGTGGAATGATAAATGATAATATAGTCCATTTTATACTTTTAGTTTCCTTATATATCGTAATCATTGTAGTAGAACAAGGATAGTGGAATAATATAAATATAATCATACATATTGCAGTTATAATAGACCAACCATTTTGTATAAACAAATCCTGTATAAGAGATAAGTCATTTATATCAAGCATTACGTTAGAAGATAAGTATGTCATTATTATTATAGGTAGTACTATTTCATTTGCTGGGAATCCAAGTATAAATGCAGTAAGTATTACTCCATCAAGTCCAAGTATTAATCCAAAATTATTTAAGAAATTAGATATTATACTTATAATGCTAGAGCCATTAACATTTATATTAGTAAGTAACCATATAATAAGTCCTGTTGGAGCTGCTATTACTACTGCTCTAAGTAATATCTTAAGCGTTCTATCAACTAGTGATCTTACAAGTACTTTTGCTATTTGTGGCTTTCTATATGGAGGTAGCTCTAATATAAAGAATGTATTTTCTCCTTTTAGTAAAGTTTTAGATAATATTTTTGATATTAAAAATGTAATAAGTATAGATACTATTATCAAGAGTGTTAGTAAAAATACATTTATAGTAGTATTTAAAATTGTATTTCCTGTTACTGCAAAAAACATTGTAAACATCATAATGAGTGTTGGAAATCTACCATTACAAGGTATAAATGAGTTAGTAAGTATGGCAAGTAACCTTTCCCTCTTGGAATCTATAATTCTTGCACCCGTTACCCCTACTGCGTTACACCCTATTCCCATACACATAGTAAGAGCTTGTTTCCCGCAACTACCATTCTTTTCAAAATACCCATCTAGATTAAATGCAATTCTAGGTAGTATTCCAAAGTCTTCAAGTAAAGTAAATAGTGGGAAAAATATAGCCATAGGTGGTAGCATTACCGCAACTACCCAAGTTAGGACTTTATAAACGCCATCTAAAAGTGGCAAATATATAATACTAGGTATATTTATATTTATACAAAATTCTTTTAGATAATCGCCAATACTTACAAATAATTTAAAAAGTAAGTCAGATGGATAATTCGCACCTACTATCGATATCCAAAATAAAGCCATAAGCATTATAATCATAATAGGTATTCCAGTTAATTTATTTGTAAGTATTCTATCTAATTTTAATTTTTTATTGTTTCTTTTTTTACTTACTACAAGTTTATTTATATTTTCACATTCTAATAGTATTCTGTTCATAACAGAGTCATTAAAATTAATGTTAGATTCGTTTAAGTATGAATTTATTTGATTAATTTTTTCTTTTATTACAGGATTATCTGTATCTTTACAGGTTATTAGTTTTATCGCTTCAAATTTGCTTTTTGTATGTTCATAAATAATATTTATGCACTCTTCTACCTTATCTTCGTATGTAAATTTAAAAGAAGTGTGTGGATAACTTAGTATAGCATCTAATAAATCTTTAATTCCTTCCCTTTTTCTTGCACTTATACCTACTACTTTAGTTCCTAAGTATGTGGATAACTTATTAATATCTATATCTACATTGTTCTTTTTAGCCTCATCTAGTAAATTTATGCACACAATTACACTATCAGTTACTTCTAGTGTCTGCAAAACTAAATTTAGATTTCTCTCTAAACATAAAGGATCACATACTACAAGTGCGATATCATAGTCTTTACTTATTACAAAGTCACTAGTAACACGCTCTTCTTCTGAGTGTGGGATCAAAGAATAAGTACCCGGCAAATCGTAAAATTCTATAACTTCTCCTTTATATTTTTTAGTACCAACCGCACTTCCAACAGTTTTACCAGTCCAGTTACCGGTGTGTTGGTGCATACCAGTAAGTTCATTGAAAAGTGTACTTTTACCTACATTAGGATTTCCTATTAATGCAATTTTAATCATTTAACTTTTTCACCTCTATCTTAGAGGCGTCTATATTTCTTATTGCAATAATTGAATCTCTAATTAAATATGCTTTAATTCTTTTAGATGGACTATTTAAAAGTAGTTTTACTTTAGTCCCACAAGAAAGTCCAATATCATATAATCTTCTTTTTATTTTTTCATCCGCACTAATTTTATCTACTACATAATATTCATTTTTATTTATACTGTTTAAATACATGAATACACCTCTAAAGTATTATATGACAAATAAAAAAACAGGTTATATAAGACCTGCATCTTTTAAAACATGCCATATACAAGAGTAACTTCTCTTTGCATAAAACTTACAAAACTTCCTTATAGTTGTATTACTTCTTTTATATAAACTTATTATGTATTCCTTTTCTTCTTCTGATATAGTATTTATAGGTTTTCTATTTTTATTACCGTGAGTTATAGATAAGGTTCCATTTTCTAAATCTTTCTTTAACTTTAGTAAATATTTTTCGTGGTATCCAGTAATATTCGCAATTTCTTTATATGTTAAGTAACTTTCACCAGTCATAACTTTTTTCATTAAATCCACTGCTTGTTGTTTTCTTGTCATACCATCACCCGTAATAAATATATCACAAAAGTAACTATTTTGCAAGATATTCGTTTGTAAAGAAAAAGCCATAATATTATATGACTATTTCTTTCTTATAAATGTTCTTGTTACATAGAATAAAAATATTACCATAAGTCCTACATATATCCACACAAATATTGTATATAATATTCCATTCATATAATTATCAAGTAAATCTGGTATTGATGATGGGAATATACTAACTACCCATGCATGAAATCCTTTAATTCCAATATTTGCAGATATATAATATAAAAGTCTTAAAAATATATCTATAATAGCAACCGCATAAACAGTTTTAGAAAACGTTCTAAACCAACAGAATGCAAATATTATTAAAGCTAATATAATTACAGCATCTAAATACATAAAACCACCTCTATCATACTTAATAAGTATATCACGATAATGTATTTTTTTCAATTACATATGAAAATTTTTATCTGTGCTCATTAAAAGTGATTCATAATAATCAAGCCTATTATTAAGAAAATACAACTGCTCTAAAATAGCTATTATGTTATAATTTATCCAGTTATTTATCGCATCATTATTATCTATATTTTCCTTAAAAATTATATCGTTTTGCTTTTTAAAATATGAAGTTCTACTAAGATCAAAACTTTTAGATAAATTTAAATATGGATAGCTATTATCTAAATTATACTTTTTATTTATTTTATTACTTAAATATTGATTAAGTAGTATCCTAGCTACTCTGCCATTACCATTAGCAAACGGATGAATTTTAATAAATATTACGTGTATCAAAGCTGCTTTTACTATTGGATCATTTAAATCATCACTGCTATCAGTATTATAAAATTCAATAAAATCATTAATATAATCCTGTATCTCATCTGGTTTGGGTGGGATGTGAAAAGCATGTTCAATTCCTTCATTCCCGTTACCTATCCAAACTATTTTATTTCTAAAATTACCTTCTAAATCATTTTTCATATCTTCTAAATACTCAAAGTAAGTTATATCCTTATTTTTCTCTTTTCTTATTTTTTCAAACTCATCTTCGGTTAATATTCTATCTTTTGCTCTAACTACTTTATTTAACGTTTTTAGAAAATTCAAATCAATTTTTGTCTGTTTAAAAAAGTCTTCACTATATAATTTAATAATTCCAGAAGAGTATAACTCGTTTTCAATATCATCAGACGCGACTATTTCTTTTATTAAATAATCTTCAAGAAAAACATTTTGTGCATTAGATGAATAACGAGAAATCTTACTAATATATTTATCAAGCTCTTCCCATGCTTCTTTTAAATTTTCTTTTGTACTATCATATATCTTTATATTTTCTAAAAATTTATTTATTGATAACACACAATCACCCTTTATTATAGAAAAAATAATCAAAAATGATTATTTTAGCGCTTCTAATAGCTCTGCTTTTTTCATTGTTGTATAACCTTCAACATTTTTTTCTTTAGCTATTTTTTTAAGTTCAGCTACTGTTAAGTTAGATAGATCTTCTTTAGTCTCTTTTGCTGTACTCTTTTTCTCTTCTTTCTTTACTTCACCTTTAGCCTCTACCTTTTTAGTTTCAGCCTTAACTTCTTGTTTAACAGTTTTTCCTTCAAGTCCTGCTTTTGCAACGTTAACTAAATTTGTAAATGCTTTAGGATCGTCTATTGCAACCTCACTTAACATTTTTCTATTTATTTCTACTCCAGCTTTATTTAAACCTGAAATAAATTTAGAATAACTAATATCGTTCATACGACATGCTGCATTAATTCTTGTAATCCATAATTTACGCATATCCCTTTTATTTTGTCTTCTATCTCTATATGAATACTTAAGTGAATGCATAACTTGTTCTTTAGCGGTTTTATAAAGTTTATGTTTACTTCCAAAATAACCACTTGCTAAATTTAAAACTTTTTTTCTTCTATTTTTATGGATATTTCCACCTTTAACTCTTGCCATAATGTATCCTCCTTCTCAGTTTAAAATTGTACTTTTTTAAATCTATTTGCGTCTGCTTGACTTAAAGCAGATGCTTTTCTTCCACTTCTATTTGAAGCAGCATTTTTCTTTCCAGTATTATGTCTTGTTCCCGGATGTCCTATTTTAATAGAACCACTATCTCTTACGTTAAGTACTTTCTTTGTACCTTTATGTGTTTTTAATTTTGGCATAAAATTCCTCCTATTTTTCTTTTTTTGGCATAAGAATCATCGTCATGTTTCTTCCTTCCAAAAGTGGTTTTTGTTCTATCTCTGCAACATTTGATAGCGCACTAGCAAATCTCTCTAAAACATCACGTCCTAGATCTAAATGGGCCATCTCTCTTCCTTTAAAGCGCACTACAGCCTTAACCTTATGACCTTTTTCTAGATATTTACTTGAGTTGTTTACACGAGTATTAAAATCATGTACATCAATTGTAACAGATAAACGGTATTCTTTCATCTCTAAATTAGCTTCTCTTTGTCTTTTTATATTTTCTTTTTGTTTCTTCTTGTTTTGATATTTAAACTTATTGTAATCCATCACTTTACAAACTGGTGGATTAGCAGTTGGATTAATCATTACAAGATCAAAACCAGCATAGGTTGAAAGAGTGATAGCGTCTTTAATAGACTTAATACCTAATTGTTCACCATTTGGTCCGATAACCATAACTTCTTTAGCACGAATTTGTTCATTAATAAACAAATCTTTTTCTTTGTTTGCGATAACAAACACCTCCAATATCTTATACCATGAAAAAAGCAGACACAAGAGTATCCACTTAACCTACAAATATAAAATTTATTGGCATTTAACCCATCACTTAAGCAATCAGGTGGACGTGGATACATCTCTTTCCTTTTTCATACGTATTTGATTATACCTTTAAATTACTTGTTTGTCAATACTTTTTTTGAATTTTTTAAAATAAACTTACAGTTGCTTCTGCTTTTAAGTCCAAATCTGCTCTGATACCCTTTTTATATGCAAAATATCCAGCGCACGCTATCATAGCAGCATTATCAGTACAATATTTTATATTCGGTATTGTAAGTTTTATTCCTTCTTTATTACAAATTTCAGTAAATTTATTTCTAATACCACTATTAGCAGATACTCCTCCTGCAATTATAAGGTTCTTAACATTATATTCTTTTAAAGCTCTAATAGTCTTTTTAGTTAGTATATCTACCACTCTATTTTGAAATGAGCAGGCAATATCTTCTTTTCTAATCTCATTACCCCTTTGTAATTCATTGTGGACTAAATTGATAACCGCACTTTTAATACCACTAAAACTAAAGTTATACGTATCATCATCAAGTGGCATAGGAAGGGGATAAGTATCATTTCCCTTATATGATAATTTATCTACTAATGGTCCTCCGGGGTATGGAACACCTATAACACGTGCGACTTTGTCGTAGCACTCACCAACAGCGTCATCTAAAGTCCCACCAATCTTTTTAAATTTATAATTATCTTCCATATATATTAAGTCTGTATGTCCCCCAGATACTACTAAAGCGATCAAAGGAAATTCCATTTTAGATACTAAATTATTTGCATATATATGTCCTGCTATATGGTGAACAGGTACAAGTGGTTTATTATATATATAAGAAAGAGTTGCAGCTAAAGAACACCCAACAAGTAGACATCCAATAAGCCCCGGACCATATGTAACAGCTATTGCATCTATATCTTCCATTTTCATATTTGCTTTCTTTAAGCACTCTTCTACTACTATTGTAATGTTTTCAACATGCATACGGCTAGCAATCTCTGGCACTACGCCACCAAAAGTAGAATGTGTGTCCATCTGTGATAAAATAACTGTCGCAATCTCATCACATCCATTTTTAACTATTGAAACACTAGTTTCATCACAACTACTTTCAATTCCTAATATATAAGTATCCATATTACTCACCAAGTTTCTTCATCATTAATAACCCATCTTCATCTTTATAATAATTTTTTCTTACAGCCTCTATAACAAATCCATTTTTCTTATAAAAAGATATTGCTTGAATATTACTTTCTCTTACCTCTAATGTAATATTTAATGCGTCTTTATTCTCATCTTCCATATATTTAAGTAATTTAGAAGCTATACCTAATCTTCTATAATCTTCATTAACTATAATATAATCTATTTCTAATCTATCGTATATTTTACTATATACAAGTACGCCCTTAATCCCATTATCATCATATAATAAGACATTAACAAATTCATTTAATGTCTCATCTACTTTATAATTAAATTCTTTTAAATATCTATTTACTACTTCAATATCTTTAGGTTCTAATTTTCTAATCATCAATGTACTCCTAAATTTTCTTCAGCCTCAGTTAACTTTAAATAATTAGGATTAAGATTGTGAGGATTAACCCCTGTATCACTCTTATATTTATTAATTATTTTTAATATATCAAGACTAGGTTTTAAAGAATTTTTAATATCATCATATGAAATAAGTTCATAATCTTCATTTAAATTGCTTGTTAGTTCTTCTAAACTTATCAAACTATCTTTTTTTATAATATTTAAATCTCTATCATATATTCCAGCAAATACATTGCCACGTCTAGCGTCAATCAAAGGTACCAAATATTTTTTTGAAGTTTTAGTTGTTGCCATCAATTCTAAACTAGATATTGGTATTATATATTTTTTTAAGGACCAAGCCATCGTCTTAGCTATTGTTACCCCTACTCTTACACCAGTAAAAGAGCCGGGTCCATTTACAATAAAAATTTTATCTATATCATTTATATCAAAGTTAACACTTCTAAACCCATCTCTTATTATTGGAAGGATTTTAGCTGCCATGTCTTTTTCAATTAACTCTTCAAATTTATATAAAATATTATTATCTTCTACTATTGATACAACCATGTTATTTTGAGATGTATCAATTAAAAGACTTCTCATAATACAGCCTCACATAACTCTTCATATTTTTTACCATAAGGAGTTATAATAAGACTTCTTCTATTTTCATCGATAACTTTAAACTTGATTTCTAATCTTTCTTTAGGCAATATATCTTTAATTGTATTTGACCATTCAATTACTACAATTCCACCCTTAGTGAAATATTCTTCTATTCCAACACCATCAGTATTTCCATCTAATCTATAAACGTCCATGTGATATAGTGGCATTTCCCCTGTTGTATACTCTTTTATTATAGTAAATGTTGGAGATGTAATAACCTCATCTATCCCAAGTGCATTTGCAATACCTTTAGTAAATACAGTTTTCCCACTTCCTAATTCTCCGTCCAAACATATTACCATATTTTCAAATTTTTCAGATTCAAAATTTTGAGCAAGCTCAATTGTTTCAAGTTCACTATTAGTTGTAATTTTATATTCCATTCAAATCACCATTATTATTATACCATTAAAAAAAGTATTATTAAAGCAAAAATAATACTTTTAACAATTTATTTACAAAAAATTAATAAAAGAGTCTTTTTTATAATACTCTTTTATAATTAATTTTATCCTTAGTTTTTGATAATTCTTAATAATAAATCAAGTTTATTGTTTGGATCTAACTCCCTCTATAAATTTATCGTGATACAAACTAGTATTTTCAATTATAGTTTTATTTTTTATTGCCTCTGCTATTATTTCAGTTTTTAATTTATAATTTCTGCTCGAATACCAATCTACTGGAAATATACTTTCTTTATTTTCGTTTAAATGTTCCTTTTTATATCTTAATTCTGCAATTATATATAAATTCAAATCTTGCTCATCCATGATTTACCTCCTATAAAGTTTTTTCATCAGAATTTTCATAAGTCTTAGATTTAATAATTTTAGTAACATAAAATTTATTTAACATATCTACTAATTCATCGCCCACTATGTATCTTAATAGTAATAATGTCTCCTTACTGTGTTTAGACTTAATAATTTGTACATAATTGGCAACCATCTCTTTAAATCTAGCATCTTTCCTTGAATAATATCTTACCCCATGTCCATATGATGATCTTATAATATCATTATTTTCTGTCTTCAGTAAGTTACTATGGAACCTTCCTTCTACGATTGCATCGATAATGTCTCCTATTGCTATAAAGGAGTCATATTCATACCTCATAATAGAGTCTGCCATTTCACCTATTTCAATAACCTTTTTTTGCTCTATAAATTCTTTTAATGTGAATGAATCTGAAAAAATAATATCTAGAGTTTCTTCAGAATATCCCCTTTCAAGATATATTTTCTTTTGATCTTCCCTCGATTTAGAAAGTAAAGCTTCAATTTCCTTACTATTTACTCGTGCGGAATCCTTAGTTATATATCTAGATACAACGCTAGTTGATTTCTCATATACTTCATTCCTTATTTCATGAAACTTTTTTGAATATTGCCCCACTTTCCTCATTAATTCTTGATCATTACAAATAGAAGATATAACCTCTTCGTAATCATCCGGTTCTTCATATCCTGTTAAAAAGCAATGAAGTGCGTGACCTGTTTCGTGCTCCAAAGTACTTATAGTTGAATCTGGCACAATAACTTCCCTACCATTAAAATAACCGCTATCTTCTTCTTTTCTGTAGCAAAAATTTGGATTTTTTCTCTTTTCTTCTATTAAAAGTTTTAATTCCTCTATAAAAATAGGGTTAATACTTGTTGTATATCTATACGAAATAACAAGTGCGTCTATTAAAGATTTATCGCTTTTACCATCTTGTTCAAATAAATTTCTTAATTCAGTTAATAAATCTTCAACTGGAGAGGCAATACCTTTTGCATATTCATCATTATTTTCTCCTCTATAAATAGTATCGCAATCAAATTTATCGTATTGTAATTTTATAGGTGCATTATCAAATCCAAGTAATTTTAACTCAGAATATACACTAGGTTTGGACTTAACACTTAACCTTAAAATTTTATTATATGTTAAATCCCTATCAAATTGTATCAAATAATATAACAAGCTTTTGTTTTCACTATCTTTTGCAGTTAAGTTATCCTCATCTAAGTCATTTAAAAATCCATCCAAACCATTTTTTGTCATTTGAATATAGGCACGAGCTGTTAATTGTTTATCTTCTATAATATAGTTTCTTTTTTCAAAATGAACGTCAATTCCTTTATTATAACAATCTATTAAATATTGTAAATAGTTATTTTCTTTACTTGGATGATTTAAAAGTAATTCGAGTGAGGCCTTATACATTAAATCAGGTCTATTGAACTTATATAAAATTTCAATAATTTTAGGCGAATTAAAATCATATCCTATAAAAGATGGATCTATGTTTGATTTTAATAACTCTTCTAATATTGTTGAACCCTCATATTCTTTTAATAATAAATCTTCACTTGCATTTATCAAAACATTTTTATAACCCATTTTAAACAGTTTTAATAATTTTGAATTATCTATTTTATTAAAATTTAATGAAGAAATAAATTTATTATTACTCAAATATTTTTCCGCTAAGAAATGCCCGTCCCTTTCTACAAATAATTCCTCCAATATCTTATCATTTATAATATCAAATCTATCGTATTTAACACAGTAATCCATAATTTGTAAATCATTTTTAGAAGCTATTGTTATATTAAATATATCGCCTTTTTCAATCAAAAGATCGATTAATTTTTTATTATTTCCTATATCTTTATATAGTAATTTTTCATCATATATACTTATATTATATTTATAACCGATTAATATAACAAGGGCATCTAAATTTTTAAACAATTCATGATTAAACGAACTAAATTCAACATTATTTTTTACAACAAATTCTAATAAGGTGGTTCCATCTTCCATAGGCTCTAAAAAATCTTCTAAAAATATATCTTTTTCTTTTATTACTTTTTTACTACCATTTTTTATCTCTTCTACTAACTTTTCTTTTTTTGATAAATATTTACTAATGTCATCTATTTCAAAATTTTTTAGATCCTCAATTTGCATATTGTTAAATCCTGCAATATATGCCTTTATTTTATTCATAATTTCATTATCCAAAAAATTTTGAAGAGTTAATTCCTTATTCATTTCAAGCATATATATAATTACTGGTTTATGTGAAAAATCATAAGAGTTAATCAATATATAAGATCCTGGTTTATTATAATTTATTCCATTTTGTAAAAGCAATAAATTAGCCATTGCAATGCTTCTGTTACTTTCTGATTTGAATGAAATTTTTTCAAATGGAACATTCTCGCCACTTTTATATTTTTTTATTAGCATGCTTAAATAACTATTAGAAGGAGTAGGATTGTTAACCAAAACTTCAGGGTCGAGTCCTAAAATTACATCATATTTATTGTTTACGAATAGAATATCTATAATCTCATTACTAACATTTCCACTTAAATTATTAACACTTACACCCGATTTTATCAAATCTTCTAACATAGTTATATTATTTGTTGTCTTACTTAATAAACATTTTTCATTTGAATATTTCATTAAATCTAGTCTATTTATCTTGCTAAGACAATCATACAATGTTTTAAAGTTATTAACCTTATTTATTAAATCAACACAATTAGACTGATCAATCTTTAAAAATTCTTCTATCAAATATTTTCCATTAATAAGAGTAAACAAATGATTGATAATATCCAAAGATAATCGTTTAAATTTACTTGGTTCATTTTGAAATAAGCGTGTTACAAGCTCACCATTATTTGCAAACAATAAGTCTACATCATAATATTTATTTAAAGTATATTTATTTTCAATCGTAAAGCGTAGCATATTATAATCACTAGAAATATATTTGATCAATTCATCATTATATATATCGATATCATTCTTTACTATATATTCAAAAAAGGTTTGTCCTTGTTCATCTTTCAATAATAAATCTGAAACATCAACATCACTTGAGTATATATGCTTTAAACGTTTTAATTCGTTTATTCTATCAAAATCATTCATAACTAATCTTCCTATCTTCAATCATATTATACCATATTTTAATCATAAATAACTTTAATTTCACGAAAAAAAAACTAAATTACTAAAATTTAGTCAAAATATACAAAAAAAAATTGGCAACTCGCTATCTTCGCTTAACACTATTTTCGCCGTAAAAGAGCTTAACTTCTGTGTTCGGGATGGGAACAGGTGTATCCTCTTTGCTATCGTCA
>CANQAT010000011.1 GCA_947588925.1 uncultured Bacilli bacterium
AAGTGACATATTATATATTACTTTTGAGACATTTTCAAAAGTTAACACTTAAGACATTATCATAAATTAATCATAAAAAATGAAATTTTTGTGAAAAAGGTATTGTCAAAATACGAATTTTAGGATATACTTATATAGTCAACGTTTTTTAATGGGCTTGTAGCTCAGCTGGTTAGAGCGTTCGCCTGATAAGCGAGAGGTCGATGGTTCAAGTCCATTCAGGCCCACCATTGATTATTTTTTATGGCCGGTTGGTGAAGCGGCTTAACACACGTGCCTTTCACGCACGGATTCACGGGTCCGAATCCCGTACCGGTCACCATATTTTGAAACTAAAAACCATTTAAAATGGTTTTTTTCGTATATAATTGCTTATCAAAAAAAGAACAATTACTTGTTCTTTAGTGAACTAAATATCTTCTTCCACATACCACTAGAAGAATAATTAAGTATACCTACCTTATAAATTCTAAGACCATACTTTACTAATAAATATATAGTAACTATCATAATAATAGTAGATATTATTACTTCAAATATTCCTATTTGACCTAGTACTAATAAAGATGGCGATAAAATAGCAGAAATAAGCGGTACATAAGATAATATCTTAATTATTAATGACCCTTTAAACATACCTGCCATAATTGCTAAGTAATATCCAAGTAAAAGAGTAAACATAATAGGTACTTGTACTTGTTGATAATCTTCTGTATTTGTTGTCATAGATGCAAGTATTCCAGCTATAAGTGAGTATGCAATAAACGTTAAAATCATTAATATAATAGTAAATATTATAATAGGTATTAATTTATCTCCCATAACTCCACTCTTTAAAGTATTTATCGCACTTCCAATCTCACTAGCAACACCATTTATTATGGTATCTCCACCTACTAATTTTCTAATACCCATACCTATAAATGCATAAATTACAATAAGTATAACTTGTATAAATATAAATAGATTATTTGATATTATTTTAGAGGCAAAATGAGTTTTTGGAGATACATTGGATATAATAATTTCCATACTCTTAGTAGATTTCTCATCATTTACTTCTGAACCTATAAATTGAACTAAAAATATAGTTAACATAAAGAATGGAAGTATAAGTATTGGAAATACTGTTGTCATAATCATAGTTACATCTTCATCTTCACTAGATATAGACTCATCAATTATTTCTCTTTCAATACTAATGCCGCTTATTAGTTTTTGATACTCTTCTTCTGTTAGTCCAAGTGAATTTAAATAATAAACACTTGTAGTTGTATTAAGCGCACTTGAAATCAATTGATAATCATAACTATCCATTGTAGATAATGAGATTAACTTAGATTTAATATCACTATCTTCATAGTATATTTGAATTATAAATGAATTATTCTCTTCATTTTGTATTAATTCTTTTAACTCATCTATAGATTTATCTGCTAATACTACTTCATAAAAATTACTATCTTCTCCATATATATTAGTCTCATAAATCTCTAAGTTATTTTTAAATCCTTCATATATAGCGTTTGTCTCATCTAAAACATAAATAGTTTGTTTAGAGTTAAAATCTCCACCAAATAAAGTAATAATACTATCTATATTTATTACTGCAATAAGTAAGAGTGCGACTATTATATTAGCAACTAGAAACCATTTAGACTTAATTTTCTTTTTTAGACTTACATTGATTAAAAAATTTAATTTACTTCTCATAAGACTCTCCTACTTTTGAAATAAATATTTCATTTAAACTTGGCTCTTCTACTACAAACTTAGTTATATCAGGATATTTTGATATAAACTTAAATACGTCCTTTACAACATCTTTAGAAGATATCGTTATATCGTATTCATCAGACTTTTCTATAACCTTTTCAACACCTTTAATCTCTTTTAATTTATCTAAATCTATATCACCTTTAACAATTATATTTTTCTTCATATAACTTTCTTTTATATCTTTTATATTTCCTTCAAGTACAGTTTTACCATTTACAAGTATTACTAACTTTTTACAGAATAATTCGACGTGCTCCATCCTATGGGATGAAAAAATTATAATACTACCCTTTTTAGATAAATCTAATATTTCACTTTTAAATAGTTCTATATTAAATGGGTCAAGTCCAGAGAATGGTTCATCTAGTATTAATAGTTTAGGTTCGTTTAATATAGCTGTTATAAACTGTATTTTTTGTTGATTACCTTTAGATAATTCTTTTATCTTTTTATCTTTATATTCCATAATTCCAAACTTATCTAGTAAGTAATCAAGTCTACTTAATATATCTTCATCGCTCATTCCTTTTAAAGCACCAAAATATATTGCTTGTTCTTTAACTGTAAGTTTAGTAAGTAAACTTCGCTCTTCAGTTAAAAAACCTATATTATCTGTAACTGAATAATCTATGTTTTTACCATCTAGAGTTATACTACCACTACTTTTATCAAGTAATCCCATAATCATTCTAAAAGTAGTAGTTTTACCTGCTCCATTAACTCCTAATAGTCCAAATATTTCACCTTTATCTACTTCAAATGATAAATCATCTACTGCTTTAAAATCTCCATAATATTTTGTTACGTGTTCTAACTTTAACATATACACCTCTAAAATAATTTAATAATATCGTTATAGGTTACTAAAACCATAAGTATCATAAGTAATATAAATCCAATATTGTGTATCATATTTTCTACCTTAGGATCTACTCTACTACCTTTAATCTTTTCTATTATTATAAATAGTACATGCCCACCATCAAATGCTGGAAGTGGGAGTATATTTATAAATCCTACATTTATACAAATAAGTGATAAAAGAGAAACTAAATTAGCAAATCCATAATGTGAGTATGTGTCAACCACACTATATATTCCAACAGGTCCAGATAACATACCTAAACTAATCTTACCAGTTATAAGATAAAATACTGTAAATATCATCTGTTCTATTGTACTAAAGAATTTAGAAAATGCATATTTAATTGCAGATATAAATCCTCTACTCTCCCTACCTTTTATATAAAATCCATAATTATATCCTAGTAGTTTATCTTTTTTATCTTTAGCAGTTACTTTTACTTCTTTAATCTCTTCATTAGTATCTTTTAAAGTTAAAGTAAACTCTTCGTTATTAACTTTATCAAGTTCGTTTAGTAATGATGTATAATCAAGTACTTCCACACCATTTACCATAGTAATGATATCGCCTTTATTTATATTTTGAATACTTGATTCAGTTATATTTAAACTACCTATAGAAAATCCATAATCTTTACCGTATATTAAACCATCCTCACCAACTTTAATAGGATTTACTTTAAAGTCTTTCTTACTTCCGTCTTTAGTTTTAACTGTAATAGTAAAATCTTTATCACCTGCAACAGTCATCTCAAGAGCTAGTTTATCATAATTATTTACAAAATTACCGTTAACCGCAACTATCTTATCAGACTCACTAAGTCCATTTATAGAACTTTCTGTTACATAAACGTTATCAAGTGAAACTGTATTAAATAGCCCTATAAAGAAATATAAAACTATACCAAGTATAAAGTTCATCATAACTCCTGCAACCATAATTAATAATCTTTGATATGCAGGCTTAGATTGAAGCCTTTTATTTTCTGGTATTTTCTCATCTACTTCTACTTCTTCTCCAGCCATTTGAACAAATCCACCTATTGGAAGAAGTCTAATACAGTAGTCAGTCTCATCGTTTTTTCTTTTAAATTTAAACAGTTTTGGACCCATACCTATTGAAAATTCATATACGTAAACTCCAAACTTTTTTGCGAACATGAAATGTCCAAGTTCATGTATAAATACAGTAATTCCAAGTATAAGTATAAAATATATAATTGTCATATAATCACCTCAAATATTTTTAAAAAGAATGTAAATGCAAGCATTACAAATATAATACTATCAAGTCTATCAAGTACTCCCCCATGACCCGGCATTATATTTGAAAAGTCTTTAACTTTAAAGGCTCTTTTTATTGCTGAAAAGAGCAAATCTCCAAACTGTCCTATAATTGTCAAAAAGAAAGTTATTAAAACTATTTCATATATAGGAATATTTGGATTTATAACTGTAATATAGTAAACAGTACACACAAATGTACCAATTAAACTACCACCTATTGTTCCTTCCCAAGTCTTTTTAGGGGATATCTCTTCAAGTAATTTATTTTTACCTATAAGTCTACCAGTAAAATATGCATATGAATCAGTTATTATAGTTATTAAGAATAAATATATAATTAAATCTAGTCCCATACTTCTATATAAGTGGAATAAAGACATAGAAAATCCTAAGAAAAATACTCCTCCAAGTAAATAAAATGCGTCTTTAACACTATATACTTTCTCATCGTGGTACAAAATAACGGGTGTTAAGAGTGTTAAAAGAAGACCTGAAATAGATCTATAATCTAGTGATATTTCTAAATTTCCTTTTATGACTGTTGAAAAATATAAAAGAGTAATCATTAAATATGCAATTAATCTAATAAAATCCGGATATTTTTTTTCTTTTTCTCTTACCTTCATAAACTCTCTAAGTCCAAGTAAAGTTAAAATATAAAATGAAATATCAAAAACTATACCTCCAATTATAAATATCGGAATAAATATTAAAAATACTACTATCGCGCTTATTACTCTTTGCTTCATTCTATCACCCTATATATTATTATAATATAATAAATGATTAAATACAACAAAATGTTGTCAAAAAAAGAGATTATCTTTAATCTGTAATCTCTTCATCATCTACTATAGTTAAGTCTTCTAAATCATCAGAGTCATCTAAATCTACTTCATCATCTGTAATCTCTATACTTTCATTATCAGAATCCTCATCAAGTTCTTCACTGTCTTCATCCATATCTTCTTCATCGAATGCCTCTTCTTCATCCTCTTCATCGTCTAAAACGATTTCAACTTTATGTTTCTCTTTTAAGTCCCATTCTGCAGTATCAAGTAAAATAAATCTTTTATCAGTTGTAAGTGATGTATAATAATCACCTATTTTGCTTTGATATTCTTCATCGCTTAAGCCAAGTAATTCACAAATATGCTTGAATATTGCAGGCGTATTCATTGGCTTTTTATTCTCTCTTAATATCATTTCTGTTAAATCTGTATAAGATAAAACCTCTAATTCTTCTTTTTTCATATCTTTTAATTTCATAAAAATCCTCCCAGTTACATTTCTTTTGGTATATCTATTATAAGTAATTTTAACATATCTTTAATTATATCATTACAAAGTTTAATTATAGATACCCAATCGTTTAATTTTTCTAAATTATCTAAATTAGCAATATGATTGTTTTGATAAAATGAATTCATAAGTACACATAAGTTGTATATATAATCTGCTATATAGTTAGGTTTAAACTCCCTAAATGAAGCATTTATATACTCATCAAAATTCAGTATACCCATTCTTAAATCTCTATCACAATTATTATATATTTTATTACTTAAATTATTTATATTTATTTCATATTTTGAAATAATTTTATTCATTCTAAGATATGTATATAAAATATATGGGCCAGTTTTTCCTTGTGTATCACTAAATTTATTTATATCGAATATGTAATCTTTATCACGACTATTTTGCAAATCTGCAAACTTGAGTATAGAGTTTACTATTTTTTTGATGTCTTCTTCACTCATATTTTTATTTGATTCTTTTTTAGATATGAATATATTTTTTACATCATTAAATAAATCATCAAGCTTAGGTGTTTCCCCACTTCTAGTCTTATATGGCTTACCATCAAGTCCATTTATAGTGCCGTGGGGCAAGTGAATAAGTTTTGCATTTCCACTCATACCACTTTTTTTACACACCCTAAATACTTGTTCAAAGTGCATCGATTGTCTTTGATCGGTTACATATAGTATATAATCAGGATTAAAGTCTTTCATCCTCTGCCAAATAGTTCCTAATTCAGAGCTTTCATAAAGGTATGCGCCATTACTCTTTTCAAATATCAAAGGTGGATACTCTATTTTATCACTAGGTTCATTTACAAATACTACTTTTGCGCCATTACTTTCTACAAGTAAATTTTTTTCTTCTAAATACTCTTTTACTTTAGGTATGTATTCGTATGCGTCACTTTCAGATAACCAGTAATCAAAGGATACATCTAAATATTCATATAATCTTTTTATATCTTTATTAGATACATCACATATTACTTTCCAGTAATCTAAATAATTTTTCTTCTCTTGTACATCTTTAATAATAGAGGCACATTTAACTCTTATATCTTCATTTTCTTTTACTAAAGCACTCATCATAGGATATACTTTATTTAAGTATGCTAAATCTATTTCATTAATGTCTTTTTTATCCTCAAGTACTTTATATATTACTTCTCCTATTGGAAGTCCAATGTCACCTAAATGAACATCAGATATAGTTTTATGTCCCATATAGTCTATTATTCTTTTAATAGACTCACCTACTATAGCAGGTCTCATATGTCCAACGTGAAGTGGCTTTGCAATGTTTGGCCCACCATAATCTATAACAAATGTCTCAATCTTACTTGGATTTTTAAGTCCAAATTTAGGTTTTGTCGCCATTAATTTTAATGTGTCGTTTATAAATTTATCGCTAAGTGTAATATTTATAAATCCGGGATTTACAAACTCAACTTTACTAAAATAATCATCGAAATTAGAAAGTTTATTTAACTCACCAACTATCTTTTCACCAATAATACTAGGTGATTCATGATAAATTTTAGTTAGTTTAAATACTTCGTCTGACTGATAATCACATAAATCAGGTCTATTGGATTTAATAACTTTCATTGACTCTTCATAGCCGCATGTTTTAGCCACTCTACTTAATATCTCACTTAATTTATCTATTATCATAAATCCTCCAATCTAGTACATATGAAAATCTATTTCCTTCAAGCGTATAATCTAACTTTATTTTATTTGAACTTTTAACAAGTTTATTAGTAAAAGTCTCTAAGTTAATATATTTATTAAATAATTTATATCTAGATATAGACTTACTATTTTTAATGAATATAAGCTCTATACTGTAATCTTTTGTACTTCTATTCATTTCTATTTTATTATCATCCATCAAAATAGTTACAACAACATCATTTTCTTTATAAATAATCTTATTTTTACTAATTATACCAGTCGTTTCAATCTCTAAATTATCAAAATCTGATATAATGCTCATTTTAAGTTTAATCTTTCCCATACATATCCCAAACATTATAGCATATTTTTTTTGAATTTGCACTCATATTTTCATATTTTTTTCCAATACTAATAATAATGTAGGTGAAATCTATGAAAAATAAGAAAAAAAGGCTTAAAAAGTTATTTAAAATATTTACATGCTTTACACTCTTAATTGTATTTTTATATTTTGGAATATATTTTGTTGCGTCTCTTACAAAAAAACTCGATATAAATGCGTCTAACGGATATTACTTATACGATAATAATTCAAAGCTTATAAATGGTACAAGCGATCAGTGGATAAAATTAGATGATATATCTAAATATTTAATAAGTGCGACTATATCAATAGAAGATAAGAATTTCTATAAACATCAAGGATTTGATTATCCAAGAATACTTAAGTCACTTTACATAAATTTCATAAATGGAAAAACTTTGCAAGGAGCTTCAACGATCACACAACAATATGCAAAAAATCTATTTTTAGAGTTTGATAAGACTTGGGAGAGAAAATTAAAAGAAGCATGGCTCACTATAAGACTTGAAAGTCAATATAGCAAAGATGAGATATTAGAAGGATATTTAAATACTATAAATTATGGAGGCGTTTACGGTATTGAAAATGCAAGTTATTACTACTTTAATAAAAGTTCAAAAGATTTAAACTTAGCAGAAGCTTCCATCCTTGCTGGTATTCCAAAATCTCCATCTAATTATTCTCCAATTCTAAATTTTGAAAAAGCAAAAGAAAGACAATATTTAGTTTTAAAATCTATGGTAAATAATAAGTTTATTACTGAAAATGAGATGGATCAAGCATACAATCAGGAATTAACTTTTTATGGATACTTAAAGGATAATAATCTTAAAACACTAAGATATTTCCAAGATGCAGTAATGGATGAATTAAATACGCTTTCTCTCCCTACTTCTTTTTTAGAAACTGGTGGGATTAAAATATATACTACACTGGATATTAACGCACAAAAAATTCTTGAAGATTCAATAAATAAGAATTTCACTAAAGATGAGTTGGAACTTGCAAGTATAGTTATGGATCCTAATACAGGTGAAGTTCTTGCTTTAGCTGGAGGAAAAGACTATAGTAAAAGTCAGTTTAATAGAGCCCTCTATGCAAAAAGACAAGTGGGATCTACCTTAAAGCCATTTCTTTACTATGCCGCACTTGAAAATGGATTTACTGAATCTACAACATTTACAAGTGAAGAAACTACGTTTGTGTTTTCTAATAATAAGACATATAGTCCAGCTAACTATAATAATACATATGGAAATAAAAACATTACTATGGCGGCGGCAATATCGTATTCTGAAAATATATACGCAGTTAAAACACATTTGTTTTTAGGAGAAGAAACTTTAGTAGAAATGCTTAAAAGAGTTGGAATAACATCTAATTTAGAGGCAATTCCATCACTTGCTTTAGGTAGTAAAGAAATATCTTTAATAGATATGGTGGGCGCATATAGTACACTTGCAAGTAGTGGATATAAAACTAAACCACATTTTATAAAAAAGATTGAAGATTCATCAGGCAATACCTTATATGAGTACAAAGAATATAAAGAGCAGGTTTTAAATTCTAGTTTAACTTTTATAATGAATGAAATATTAACTAGTACATACAACTATAACTTTATAGATTATAACTACCCTACTTGTTACGATCTAAAAAGTAAAATAACTAAAAAATATGCGATTAAAACAGGTACTACAGACACAGATCACCTAATATTCGGGTATAATAGTGATGTTGTGGTTGGAATATGGAGTGGATATGATGATAATAGAAAGTCTGACGCCTCTAACGGAAAGTATATTAAAAATGTATGGGCAGATGTAATAGAAGAATACACAAAAGATAAAGAGGATAATTGGTATAAAATGCCAAGTAATGTAGTTGGAGTACTAGTTAATCCTATAAGTGGGAAAGTAGCAGATAAAAATACAAAAAACGCAACTATGTTTTACTATTTAAAAGGCACTGAACCTACATATACTGATGAAACATTAGAATCACTAATACCTACTATTAAAGTAGAATCGAGTAGAGAAAATTAAATAGAGTTTTCTCTTTTAATTTGTCCCTCTCACACCGCCGTACGTACCGTTCGGTATACGGCGGTTCAGTTTATATTTCAGTATGTACTTTTAAGTAATGGTCCATTGGAAACAATAGCCTTTTTTTGTTTTAGTCTTTCATTAGATATTGCTACATGCAGTACGATAGACTTGGAGTTATGCCAATAACTTGCTCTACTGTACGCAGTTCTTTTTGCTTTTTCTTTTGATACTCCTAGTTTTAATAAGCATTCGTATCTATGTTTACAAGTTTTCCACTGCTTCCATATAATGCAACGTATTCGCCTATTTAGATGTTTAGTTATATTTCCCATGTGTCCTTTCATATCCGCAATTCTAAAATAATTTATCCATCCTCTTATTACTTGATTTAATTTTATAATTCTTTCTTCCAAAGGTATACTCCAACTCCTTTTCGTGAGTTGCTTTAGTTTCCTTTTAAACTTTTGAGTTGACTTCAAATGTGGCTTTGGTTTTATTATGCCTGTTTTTGTATAGTAAAACCCAAATCCTAAATATTTAATCTGATTTGGTCTTGCAACTTTACTTTTCTCTGCATTAACTTTTAATCCTAGTTTCTTTTCAATAAATTTTGTTATGCTTTCCATAACTCTATTTGCTGCTTTCTCACTTTGGACTACAATTATACAGTCATCAGCATATCTAGTAAATCTCAGTCCTCTTTTCTCAAGTTCTTTATCTAATTCATTTAACATGATATTTGATAGCAGAGGTGATAAATTGCCTCCTTGTGGAGTTCCTACTGTTGTTGGACTAACTACTCCGTTTTCCATTACCCCACTTACTAGATATTTTCTTATTAGTGACACTAACTCTCCATCATGTATTGTTTTCATTATGATTGATATTAATTTATCATGACATACTGTATCGAAGAACTTTTGCAAATCTATATCTACTATCCAAGTATATCCGTCATTGAAATATTCTAATAATTTTATGATAGCCATTTCACATGAACGGTTTGGTCTAAATCCATAACTTGTTTCGCTAAATTGTTGTTCATATATTGGAGATAATACTTGTACTATTGCTTGTTGTATTACTCTATCTACTACTGTTGGTATTCCAAGTCCTCTTTTTTCTCCATTTTCTTTTGGTATATAAACTCTTCTTACTGGACTAGGTTTGTATTTCCTATTCCTTATTTGTTCTTTGATTTCTTCTTTATGTAAGTACATATATGTCCCAAGTTCATCGACAGTTACTCCATCAACTCCACTTGCTCCTTTATTTTTATATACTTGTTTGTATGCTTCAAATAAATTCTTGTCACTTAAGACTTTTTCTAGTAATTCCATACTCGTTCTTTCCTTTCTAATTTCAACATTAGCCATTTATCCTTTGAGGGTTTATCCGTAGACTTACGCTCTACTTATTACCTTTTATTACGTTCTGATTTATGACTATTGTAATCTTAGTGTATTTGAACACTATAAACTGTTCAGTCCTTCCTAGTTATTTACTAGTACTATGACCTCGGCTGACTTCTCATGATAAACCTTTTTCGACCGACCATCTCTTTTTAACTATCGGTATATTAAACCTCTAGTGCTTATTCGTTCATGAGACCTCCCAGGGTAAGACATATAACTTTCCTCGTTTACTCACTTGATTTACTACATAAAGTTACGTGTATCTTTTGGACTTTAGTTTGTTTTGTAACCTCATCCGTTTATGTAGCCTTTGTATCAAGTTTCTGTTCGTTGAGCCACGATTTTGTTCCACACTTCCTTTAGCCCTAACATCACTGTTAATGCGTTGTGTTTCCCTAATACTTCGCAGATACTTACGTGTATAGTGGACTTTCACCACCTAGTTATATGCCATGCCTGGCACACATAAAAGAAGATTAGTAATCGTAATCTTCTTTATTGTCTTTCATAGCGAGAGTTGCTTCATTTACAGCGTCATCTACAGTCTTAATTGGATCGTTTATGATACTATAACCTGTAGCCGCTCCAAAACCATGTGATAATGTCTTTAATTCCTTACTTAATTTTCTTATGTAAGATACAATTTGTTTTTCATTATATCCAACCAAGTAAATTAAGAATTCGTTTCCGTCACTACGTATTATTTCACTATTTTGAACTTGGTGCTGAATCAAAATATTAGCAGCCTCTGTTATAACTTTATCTCCTTCTTCTCTACCATAATTATCATTAATATATGAAATATTGTTTAAATCTATAATAATTATTGATTGAGGATAAACTTCTGATTCATCCCATGATTCAATTCTACTATTTAAGTAAGCTCTATTTTTAAGTGAAGTTAATTGATCTATATACTTCATTTTTTCTTCTTTAGTTAAATGTATCTGTCTATTCTTTTTAATTGATTTAAGCATATATTTAACGTGATTTGAAAAGTCTATAACTATATAAGCACATAATACTACAATGATTATTACAAGAATATAAATAACATTTGAATCTTCATATGCAATATTTTCATAGTTTAGTGAGGCAAGTTTATTTACAGAATTATAATTTAAATAGAAGTTAAATAAATCCTTAAATATTTGATTGCTATCATTATTTGATATTATAAAGCTATATTTATCAGTACTATCAAATAAATAATCTATTTTACTAGTTTTAAATGCACTCGTTTTATAATAGTTATAGTTATCTAAATCTAATAAAACTACATCACTATTAGAAAAATCTGTAGTTAAATCTTTTATATTGTTGTATGATTTAACTTTTACTCCGTTATCTATTAAAAGACGTTCTAAAGAGGAATCTTTTACAGTTAAGACTTCTTTTTTCTTTAGTGAATACATGCCATCTAATATATCTTTATTTCCCATACCAGATACTATAGCAAGTTGTTTATTAAATGAACCAGTAGTAGTATATGTATCTACAGTTATCTGTGATTTATCAACTACATCTAGTATAAAGTCAACTTCATTTGAATTAAATGCCTTAATTAGTTTACTAATACTATTATATTTAGTATATGTTATAGATAGTGATGAAAAGTTATTAAAATCTTTTAACACTAATTCATTTAATCCAGATATTTTATTGTTATCTATATTGTTGTAAACACCATAGTCTACAAACCCATAAACATAACTTTTACTTTGTAATTTTTTAATCTCAGCGTCTGCTATATTCTTAAATTTAAAATAATTTGTTAAAAGATTCTGGTTATAACTTTCTTCATAGTATTTTTCTTTCCATATATTAAAGTACTTCTTCATTATACTATTTAATTGCGCGTCACCATTTGTACTAAGTACAAAATATCTTTTTATTGTATTAATATGAAAAGATATATTATAATTATTTTCTATTATTTCTTTTGTATATATAGATTTAGGAATTATTATTCCATCAACTGTTGCGCTTACTGAAGCCTCCATATTTGCTTTAGATTCAGTAAATGCATTTTTTAAATCAGAATATGTTGTATATTCGACAAATTCTACATTATTACCTGCAAAATAACTTGTCAAATCCTCTTTATCTGTAGATATGATACCAATTTTTTTATTTGTTATATCGTTTACACTTACATACTCTTTATTATCAGTTGTAAGTAAAACAAGACTATCTTCAAGTAAAACTATATCTTTATCTGCCACAGTTGGTACTATATCTATTTTATAATTATAATTTACTGTATTATCAAGTTTATAAGGAATTATATTAAATTTTAATGATTGTTCCTGTGTTATATAATTCAAATAATTATAAATTATACCCTCACCTTCATAACTTAAGATTGGTATATCATTTAAAACTGCAACATCAATAACATTATATTTATTTGAATCTATCCATTTGTTTTCCTCTAAAGTTAGTGAATTTTTATCATTAAAATTTCCAAATAATAATATTGATAAAATTATTAAAGCAGCTATTAGAACTAAAGCCCCTATTATAATTATCTTCTTTTTATTTTTTTTCATTTTAATAAATCACCTTACCTACTCCAATTAAACTCAAGCTTATCATTATCTTCTTGTCTCTTAACTTTTGTACCCATTTTAGGATATATACTATCTTCCTGTTTTGAATCTATTGTGATATGTATGTCATAATATCCTAAGTTTTTCTCACTAAAGCTTGAAAATACTTCATTCGCACTTTTTTTCATCTTTTCAAAATCTACATCTTTACTAAGTTTTACTACAATACTTATTCTTCTTGAGTTAACATCGCTGTGAGTTGTTACATCTACACTTTCTACTTCTTCTATTCCACTAAATTTTTCCTTTACTGAATTTATCTCTTCAGTTGTTATTACATAATCTTTAATATCACCATTACGCTTATTATTTGAACTTGCAAATAAGTTATTATAGATTAATATTAATAAGACTACGATTAGTATTGCTATAACACTAGCAATTATATATTTTATATGTTTCTTTTTCATATATCCACCTCAAAACAAATAAGAAGAATTATTTTTCTTCTTGTTCTAATTTTTTAAGTACCTCTTTAGTAACTAAAATTGCTTTTTCTTTTACAACACAAGCAGATTTTTCTAAAACAGGAGTGCCTTTTTCTATTACATATTCTACTAGCTCTTCTGATTTATTTTTTATAGCTTTTGCCTTTTCTTTAGCTATTTTTAATACCTTTTCTTTATCCAATTCAGAAATAGCTACCATTATTTCATCTACTTTTTTTTGAACATTCATCTTCAATTCTTCTGAATCTACAGATTTAACTTTATTAATTAACTCATCTACTTTTTTCTTTAATTGTTCTCTATTTTCTTTACCTGTTTTTTTAGTAAAAAGCATTCCTAGTGTGACTCCTACTCCTGCACCTAATAAAAATTTACCTAAACCACTTTTTTTCTTACTCATCTTTATCATTACCTTTCTTTCTTTTGAATAAGCCATTAACTAGACCTGAGATAAAGCCTACCACTTTATCACTTATGGATGATGCGACATCTGCAGTTTTATCTATTATATCAAAAACTCCATCTACTTTATCCATTTTTTCGTTTACATCATCTATAACACCATCAACTTTTTTTAATGTCTTTATTAATTTTATTCCTAATATTATAAATATTATAACTAAAATTATTAAAGCAAAATACAATATAACTAATAAAAGTTCATTTAAGTCTACCGTCATATTATTCATCTCCATCTTTATATAAAGTAGAATCAATAAATCCTAGTAAATCTTCATCATTTATATCTTCATTATTTTCTTTTGATTCTTTTTGTTCATCTGAATACTTCTCTTTTTTTACTAGAAGTTCATCTAGTTCTTTACCGATGTCATCAGTTAAGTCTGACAATAAATCATTATCTATTTCTTTTACTTCTACTTTTTCTTCTTTCTTTGGTTCTTCTTTTTTAAATAATATTGAATTAGAACCAAATAAGGTATTTTCAAGCTCGTCTTCCAAAGTTCCATATGCTTTATTTCTTATAATATCTATTGAAGAAATTTTTTCCTCTTTTTTCTCATTAGTATCGGTTCTTGATACTATATCTTCTTTGTGATAATTCTTATCTAATACACCGTATACAGGTGAAATTATTGGTGTTGGTTTAAATATCTTCTTTTCTTCTTTTGTCTCATTTAATTTTATCCTGCTTCCATAGATGTCCTTTTCTTCTTCTACTTTTTCTATTTTAGGCTCATCAGTTAATTTTAAATCTTTGAAGTCATTATCATCAAAAAATACTGGTACTCTTTCAGGCTCTAAAGGTTCTTCTTCCTTAGCTTTTAACTCCTCTACAGGAGATTCAATCGTAACTTTAGTAACCTCTTTTTTTATTTGTTCAACCTTTACATCGTCATCTTCTACTTCTTCAGTAAACATATTTTTTACTTTTTCTAAAAATCCCATAAATTCACCCTATCCTTCTTCCATTACATTCATGTTATCTTTTTCAAGTACGAACTTTTCACTATCTCCATTAGAATTATAATTATCATATTTTCCTGTTTTATTTGTAAAATAATCATCTTTAAGTAGTAACTCTACTATGTTTCTATTATACTTTATAGTAGATAAAATATATGAGGAATTAAGTACTGCATTATTAATTTCAGCTTCTTCTACCATAGCTTCTATCTTTGCGTGATTATATACAAACTTCATATAATATAAATTGTCTTTTTTAGTTATTTCTATATACCCAGAATACTTAAATCCATCGTCTTTTGATATCAATTTTGAATAATAAACATTAGGATTTTCTTTATATATCTCACCTTTATCATAATAATAACTTATTGCGTCTATATATAAATAATAATAAGTCCCATTACAGTAAAGTATATCATTCAAATCATCACTCTCGATATAAGTAACCCCACCGGGCAAATAATATTTATATCCTTGTCCGACCTGATTGTATAGTTTATTATCCTTAGTTAAAATAACTTTCAATATATTATCTATATTGCTCGTATCTATTCTAACTACAGAACATCCAGTTAATATTAGTACACTTAAAAACACTAATACTATTTTTTTCATAAGACACCTTCCTACTATATTATAACAAATAATTATTTTTTTTTCTACTTTTTATAGTTATTTAACAATTATTTTAATTACTATACATTTTTCTTTACAATTACCTTGTATATGGGATATCCTAAAGAGCTAAACTTTTTTTCATATTCTGTTTCTACATTGCTAGAGCAATCTTTGTGTAAATCAAGGCTAATATCCTCTATTTTATAACCATAGTTTGAGAATTCTACAAGTGAAAACTCAAATAATTTTCTATTATCTGTCTTCATAATTATAGTTTTAATATCTTTAAATAAATTATCATATTTTTTTAAGAAAGTAGTACTAGTAAGACGTCTTGAGGAATGTCTTTTTTTTGGCCATGGGTCAGAGAAGTTTAAATATATTATATCTATCTCTTTATAAAAGACCTCTTCTATATCCTTAGCGTCCATTCTAATCAGTCTTATATTAGTCACTTTATCATCTATTTTTTCTAAAGCTCTTACAAGTACACTATCATATTTTTCTATACCTATAAAGTTTATATTTGGATTATTTCTAGCCATACCTACTATAAAATCTCCCTTGCCCATTCCTATTTCTACATGGATAGGATTATCGTTATTAAATAAAGTTTTATATGATCCTTTATAATTTTTATAGTCTTTTATTACTAGAGTAGAATTATTTATTATCTCACTTGCTCCTTTTACATTTCTAAGTCTCATTAAATCACCTTAAAATATTATATCATATTTTGGTTAAAAGACATATAATTTTATAGGAGGTCTACATGAAAGAAAAACGTAATTGTTCAAATAATATGAGTTATCCAGTTTATCAACAACCTATGATGGTTCCGCCAATGGGATATCCTATAGCTTATCCCACTAATTTTCAAGGAATGTCTAGTGGGATTACTAGTAATACCTATGAACAACAAATAAATAATATAGAGCAACAAATAAATTTATTAGATCAAAGAGTTACAAGGTTAGAAAAACTTGGAACAAATAATATGACTAATAATTATAATGACTCTAATTACTATATGGTATAAAGAAACTTTGTTTCTTTTTCTGTATATAATTTTAAATTTTTATCATTATAATACTGGAGGTTAACATGGATAATATAGATATAAGAAAAAGTATTATAAGTAATTTCAAAGATAGTAGTGTGAGTGAAATAAAAGAGTCTATTGAAGCTTCTATTAAGGACGCTGAGGAAATAACGCTTCCCGGCATGGGTGTATTTTTTGAAATACTTTGGAATAACTCAGATGATACTAAAAAAGATTATATATTACAGACAATCAAGAAAGGACTTTAGTCCTTTTAAAATTGTATTAATTTACTTATATAATCTTCTAATTCATCAATATTTATAACTTCTTGCTCCATAGTATCTCTATTTCTTACAGTTACTGTATTATTATTAATCGTATCATCATCTACTGTAACGCAAAATGGAGTACCAATTATATCTTCTCTTCTATAACGTTTACCAATGTTTCCTGACTCATCATATGTAGTCATAAATTTACTTGATAGTTTTCTGTATAGTTCTTGTGCTTTTTCTGAGTGAAACTTCTTAACAAGTGGCAAAACTGCAACTTTATATGGAGCTAGATATGGGTGAAGACTTAAAACTTCACGAACAGTTCCATCTTCTAGTGTATGTGCGTGGTACGAATCACATAATATTGTTAGTACTAATCTTTCTACTCCTAGTGATGGCTCAATTACATATGGAATATATTTTTCATTAGTATCAGGATCTAAATAACTCATATTTGTTCCTGAAAATTTTTCGTGCTGCTTAAGATCGTAATCAGTACGACTTGCAATACCCCATAACTCTCCCCAACCGAATGGGAATTTATATTCTATATCAGTAGTTGCGTTACTATAAAAGCAAAGTTCTTCTTTTGAATGATCTCTAAGTCTTAAATTATCTTTCTTTATTCCTAATGAGATTAAGAAATTCAATGCATATTCTTTATAATGTTTAAACCATTCAAGCTCAGTTCCGGGCTTACAGAAAAATTCAAGCTCCATCTGTTCAAATTCTCTTACTCTAAATATAAAATTACCCGGAGTTATTTCATTTCTAAAACTTTTACCAACTTGACCTATACCAAAAGGTATCTTAAGTCTCATACTTCTTTGTACATTTAAAAAATTAGTAAATATACCTTGAGCAGTTTCTGGTCTTAAATAAATAGTACTTTTAGAATCTTCAGTTACCCCTTGAAATGTCTTAAACATAAGGTTAAACTGTCTTATATCAGTAAAATCACTCTTACCACATTTAGGACAAGTTAGGTGGTGAGACTTTATATAACTTACAAGTTCATCATTGCTCATTGCTCCTGCATTTTCTACACCACTATCTTCTACTAATTTATCTGCTCTATGACGTGTTTTACAAGCTTTACAATCTATTAATGGATCAGAGAATGTAGATAGATGACCTGAAGCTTCCCATACTCTTGGATTCATTAAAATCGCACTATCAAGTCCTACATTGTTAGGATCTTCCTGAACAAATTTTTTTAGCCATGCCTTTTTAACATTGTTTTTAAGTTCTGCGCCTAGTGGGCCGTAATCCCAAGTATTTGCAAGTCCATCGTATATCTCACTTCCTTGAAATATAAATCCATATTGTTTACACAAATTAACCATTTTATCCATTGTTAAATTTTCCATAATCATTCCTCCTAAATTAAAAAACTCCTAGAAGTGTAAGGACGAATTATTCGCGGTTCCACCTTACTTATTCTAGAAGAATATCTCTTTTTTATATTGCTCGTGGTTTCCAAGCCAGTCATCACATTTATGCATGTATTATATATTATTAAACATAATTTGTCAATACTATTCACATGTAGCGTCGCCGGGTTTAGCGCCTTCTACATAAGTTTTATTCATAATCTCACAAGAAGACTTTGTAATGGAATCTTTTAAATATCCACCAAGTAATTTTACTAAACTAATTACAATAACACTTACAACAGCTATTATGAGTAAATATTCAACGAGTGCTTGTGCCTTATTATTCAATCTTTTCATATTAAAGCCTCCATTACTATATTAATTCTATAACTTTTTTATGCTTTTGTCAAGTATACATGATATAATAGATGTGGTGTTTGTATGAAAATTAAAAATATTGAGATTAAGTATTGTAATAATTTTTTTGATAGATTAAAGGGATTTATGTTTAAACGAAATATTGACAAGGTACTCTGCTTCCCTAGGTGCGACTCAGTACACACGTTTTTTATGTTAAAACCTATAGATGTAGTTATGACTGATAAAGATTATAATATATTATATATTTATAAAAATCTTAAACCTTTCAAAATTATTTTACCTAAAAAGAATGTTTATTATACATTTGAATTTCCAGTAAATAAATTTGATTTTAAATTAAATGAAAAAATAAAAGTCGATTAACTTTTATTTTTTAGTATTCTAGCCATTTTTACTCCAGCACACGACGCCATCATTAACCCAGTTGTAAGGCCTCCTCCATCTCCTATAGAATAAAGTCCATCCACACTTGTCATAAAGTCTTTATCAAGAACTACTTCATTACTATAAAATTTTATCTCAGGTCCATACAATAGGTTATCTGGATTTGCAAATCCTTCTACTACGTTATCTACATCTCTTATAAATTCAAGTATATCTCTCATAGTTCTATACCCTAGTCCATAAGTTAAATCACCTGGTACAGCTCCTTTTAATGTAGGTTTTACCGAATTATTTTCTAAATCTTCCATCCAAGTTCTTCTACCTCTATAAATATCTCCAAGTCTTTGAACCATAATGTCATTTCCAGCTAGCCTATTAAGGTTTTGAGCAACGTTTTCTCCATATTCTATAGGTTTGTCAAAAGGATATGTAAAGTGGTGAGATACCAAGATTGCTAAATTAGTATTAGTACTTTTTTTATCTTTATATGAATGTCCATTAACTAGTGTTAAGCCATTATCATAAACTTCTCTAGATACAAATCCACTAGGATTTTGACAGAATGTCCTTACCTTATCTCTATATGGAAGTGGTCTACCAATAAATTTCCCCTCATACATATACTTATTTATTTTAGACATTATTTTATCAGGTAGCTCATATCTAATTCCAATATCCACACTTCCTATTTTAGTCTCAATATTATGTTTAGTACATATTTCACTAAGCCATGAGGCTCCTTTTCTACCTACTGCTAATACTACTTTTTTACCATATATTTCACTATATTCATCAGTCTTTAAATCATGAATCTTAACGCCACTTACTTTGTTATCATTTATTATTAAATCTTTTACTTCTGTTTCAAATAGTAAATTTATACCATTTTCTTTTAAATATTCTTCTAATTTTCCATACAAGATATGTGCTTTTTCAGTACCTAAATGTCTTATTGGATAAGATACTAAGTTCAAGTTTTGTTTACTTGCCTTTTCCTGTAAAGCCTTTATTTCCTCAATATGATCTAATCCGTATAAGTGTTCATCTGCGCCAAATTTTAGATATACATTATCGGTATAGTTAAGAAGATCATAAATCTCATCTTCCGTCATATATTTTTTAAAGTATCCTCCATCATTGCCTCCAAGATAAATACTTCCATCTTTATCTCTTGAAGATAAGTGGTACGAATTAAGTTTTCCATCTGAAAATGCCCCAGCCCCACTAAATCCACAAGTTATGTTACAATATGGCTTACATCCTACACATTTTCCTACTTTTATGGCAGGACAAACTCTTTTTTCAACTGGTTTTCCTTGATCTATTAATAAAACATTTTTACAGTCGTTTAACTGTATTAATTCATAAGCAAGAAATACCGCACTAGGTCCCATACCAACTACTATTAAATCATATTCCATATTAACACCTCAATATAATTATATAAAATTTTAATAAAAATGACAATATAAAGAAAAAGCGAAACTCTAAGTTCGCTATTTTTTAAACATATTTCTATAAAGTGCATTACTTACAGGATTATTTTGATTAGATTTAACATTTGCATTCATCATATTGTTATTTCTAACAATAAAGTTATCTTTTGAACCTTTTACTTCTTCTACATTTATAACTTTATCTGTATTTGTAGTTTCAACTAAGCCTTTTCTTTCTTCTGTCCTCATTTTAGCAAATGAATTATCAAAACTATTAGGATTATTTTTTAATTTGTTTATATCGTTTGCATTATGAATATAATTAGATCTTTCATTAAAACCATCAGTATTAAAGTTCATTTACATATTCTCCTTTATATAAGCAATATTCATTGTAACTACAAAGTGTATTTTTATATGTATATTTATAAATCTTTTTAGAGTTATTATCTAACTTTTCAAATATGTCATTTAACTCTTCCACACTACTTAGTGTACCACTTGTAAGTTCAACTGTCATATTAGCGTCACTATATATCGTATAGTCATTTCCTTTAACCTTAGCAAAGCCTAAATATTCATAAACAATTATATCATTATTTTCATACTCTGCTTTTATATGACTTCTTAAATCATAGTATGATGTATCTTTTGCATTTGATGTACATACCCCGTCATATATAAATCTTGAATTAGCACCATCATATCTCCAATTTCCCTTATAGCTACTAGTAGAATCAACTGGTACATAGAATGATTCTAAATTAAACTTTACATTCTTACCTAATACATTTTGAACTCTAAGACCTATAAGACTTGAAGAAAATTCCATAGGGGTTCTTGAACATCTGCTATATGCATTTGATTTTTTTATAGTTACATTCGCACTTGTAACTTCTTCTATATTTATAAAAGCATTAAAAAGTATATCCGCATTAGACATATTTGATATAGTAAATGTATCTAAAGAATAATAAGTATTTTCATCATAAATACTAGTTCTCATAATAGGGGTGTGCAACGAAGATAAGTCCTCTGTAGTTACTATTTTATTCTCTTCATCATCATCTGTTTGTGTCTTTGGAACCTCAGGTAGTTTTTGATTTTCTATAAAATTATATATTTTAGGGAAAAATAGTGCGAAGATAATTATTACTACAAATAATATTATTACAAATAAATTGCTACTCTTTTTATTTTCTTCATTTTTCATACGATCACCTATATCAAATTCTTTCTTACAAAAACGCCATTAGTTTTAGTATACAAAACAACTTTTGATTTATTAGTAAACTTAATAAATCCTAATCCTTGTATAACTATATCTGAGTTCATATCTACATCTATTTTATATTTTTTTAAAGTCTTTAACTCGTTTGTTTCTTTAAATACTCTTTTTATATTTAAATTATTAGCCATATATATCGTAACACTATTTCTAGGCACTAAATCTAATCTAACTAAATCTTCTATAATTACTATCTGTTTATCTTTTATTTGAAATGTCTTTGGCTTTATTTCTTTATTAGGTATAATATTTTTTAATGTTTTGCCATCTATAAAATTACTTATATCATCACTATCTATTAATCCGGGCGTATCTATTAAAGTCAAATCATCATTTATTTTCACTTCTATAGAATCTATTGTTGTAGATGGCAAATTACTAGTTGTAATTTTAATATCTAAATTAGAATAATTATAAATAATTTTATTAATTAGAGTACTTTTACCTGAATTAGTAAATCCTATTACATATACATTATTACTAGTCTTATAATGATTTATTTTATCATATAGTGTATCTAAATTATAATTTTTATTACTACTTATTACAACTGTATCTATAATATTTAGATTATAATTTTTAAAATAATCAATAAAATTCTTATCATAACAAGATTTAGGAAGTATATCTCTTTTAGTTAAAACAAGTAAAATTTTATTACTGATATAGTTAGATATATCCATAATATGTTTACTTATATTAAATAAATCTACAACTAGTATTACTAAATCTTTACTATTTATGCTTTTTAATATATCTACATAATCATTATTATCTTTACTTACAAATTTATACTCGTTATAGTTTCTTATTCTAAAACATCTTTCACATAAATCATTATCTTTATTTGAGGCATATCCTAATTTTTCTTTATCTACTATTTGTAATTCTACTCCGCAACCTTTGCATTTACTCATAGTATCTTCCTTTAGTGAATAAGTCTTTATCTCTCAATCTTTTTTGTATCTTCTTTTCTTTAATTCTTTTTAATCTAGCTATAGGAAACTCTGCTTTACTTATTTGATCTAGTAAAACAGTTGTTATTCCTATAGTATTACCACATACTACATCATCCATCATGGAATCCCCAATTAAAGCTATTTCATCTAACCCAAATTTACTTGATAAAATATATTCGTTTATTTTATCAATCTTAGGCTTTTTCGCACTATATATATAATCTACTTTTAACTCTTCATGAAAAGGTTTTACGCGTGCTTTTATGCTATTGGAAGCAAGAATTATTTTAAATCCTTTCTTCTTAAGCTCATCAAATAGTTTTTTAGTCTCTTCTCTTGGATACATTTCTTTTATAGAAACTAGAGTATTATCTAAATCAAATATTAGACACTTTATACCTCTAGACATTAATACATCATAATTTATTTTATATATATCTTCATTATAAATATCTGGTACATATATCTCCATTTATACACCTTCATTCCATATTAATTTTATCACATAAGAATCTATGAATCAATTGATATTAAGAAAAAAGTGACTATTTTATTACATTCATTATAAGAGGAGCTAACTGTTTCTTTCTTGATAGACATTTAAAGAAAAAGTAACCCTCTTCTATAGTTTCAAAGCCAAATGCACTAGCAACTAAATCTTTACTTGAATAATCAAAGAATATATAAGAACCATCTTTTATTATATCCGTTACGCAAAGTATTACTGTACTTAAGTCTTTATTCTCTTTTATACTGTTTAAAGTATCAATGTAATCCTTCTCTACATCAAGTATTTCTTCTGAGTTTAAAGTTATTACTTGAGATATAGCAATATTCTTACCATTTATATCATAGGTTTTCATATCACCTTGTATTATTTCTAAAATAGTTTTACCACTAAAGTTGGTACCTGCTTTAAACATTTTATTTGCATATTCATCTATATCAAGCTCTGCTATATCGGATAGTTTTTTAGCGACATATTTATCGTATTCAGTAGTTGTTGGACTTGTAAACTTTAAAGTATCAGATATAATTCCACTTAGCATAACTCCAGCAATATTGCTTGGAATAGCAACATCGTTTTCACAGAACAATGAATATATAATTGTATTAGTACTTCCAACAGTCATATTTCTAAAATTAATAGGCATATTTGTTGTTATTGAACCTATATTGTGGTGGTCTATTATTTCAAGTATTTCTGCTTCATCTAATCCTTCTACGCTCTGTGATTCTGTATTATGGTCTACAAGTATTACTTTTTTCTTATCTATTTTATTTATATCTGTAATTCTTATTAGACCTAAACACTCGTTATTATTGTTTATTACTGGATAGTTGTTATATCCTAGTTTTATACTTTTCTCTTTAAAATCATCATAGTAATCGTTTTCATTAAAGCTGACATTTCTAGTTCCATCTAGTAAATTTTTTACATAATTTGAAAGGCCTATTAATTTAGCAGTATGAAAGGTATCATAGTTAGTTCTAATTATATTTACTTTATTTTCTTTAGCTACTTTTAAGTGGTCTTCTTTAATTTCTAGATTACCAACTATTACTAATAATTTTATTTTACTATTTATAGCAGCTTCTATTATACTATGTCTATCCCCTACTATCATAATAGTATCATTATTAAATTCTACTGTATTTAAAATAGTTGTACTTCCAAAACCAGCAACTACAATATTTCCACTAATTTCATCATCAAATTTTAATAAACTTTCACCTTTTAAGACTTCTTTTATATTATCATAGGATGTATCTATTTTTGTAAAATCTCCATTTATAAGTTCTGAACCTATCATTTTAGATGTTAGTATACCTATAAATTTGTTATTTTTATCTACTATTGGAACTCCCGTTATATTTTTACTAGTCATATATTTATAAGTCTTACTTATAGAATCAAATTCATTTGCGTAACACTCTTTATAGTAATTCAAATCTTTTATTTGTATTTTTACATCCTCTAAATATTCAGGCTTTTCAACATTAAAATAATCTAGTACGAATTCTGTTTCTTTATTTATATCTCCAAGTATCATAGGCTTAGAATAAATACCTATTTTATTTTTTAGGTATGAAAGTGCGATTGCGGATGTTACAGAATCTGTATCAGGTTTTTTATGTCCAAATATATATACTTCTTGCATTTTGCCCCTCCTATATTCTTATATGATTATACCATTCAAAGGAAAAAAAGTAAACAAATTTGTTTACTATTCAGTCCTTAATGCTATTACTGGGTCTTTCTTACTTGCAAGACTTGATGGTATTAATCCTGCAATAATAGTAAGTATTGTACTAATAAGTACTAACACTACTCCTCCAACTACTGGAAGTAAGCTAGATACTGATACGCCAGTTACAAGCTTTATTAAAATATTTATAAATATATTTAATATACAAGTAATAATAATTCCTATTAAACCTGATGTAAGACCTATTATAAATGTCTCTGCGTTAAATACTCTTGATATATCTTTTTTACTAGCACCAATAGCTCTTAAAATACCAATTTCTTTTGTTCTTTCAAGGACTGATATATATGTAATAATTCCTATCATTATACTAGATACTATTAAAGATATTGATACAAATGCAATAAGTACATAACCTATAACATTTACTATAGTAGTAACACTATTCATAAGAAGTCCTACGTAGTCTGTATATTCTATTTTATCTTCTTCAAGTCCATCATTTATTTTAGATTCGTTATATTCATCTATAATATCTTTTATTTTATCTTTAGATTCAAAATTTTTAGGATAAATATTTATTGTATATGGGCTATCTAAGTCTACTATACCTAGTTTCATTAAGTTGTTCTCATAACTTTCTAAGTCTTTAAACTCATCGTTAGTAAATACGTTTTTACTTGGATTTGATAATTGCTCTTTAGCTATTTCACTTTCGTTTATGTTATTTATAACGTAGTCTGTTAACTCTTTTGTATATCCAACCCCATTTATAACTGATATATTACTATCTTCTTTAGGTCTTATTATTCCTACTATTTTTAAATCTAAGCCATTATTTACTATTTTACTTATATAAGATAAATCTGTACTTTTATCTATCCATTTACTATTTTCTTTTACATAGTAATCAGTATTAAGTACAAGTTTATAATTTGTATTTAATATATCATCATATGTATATTTAGTAGTTTCAAAATCTTGTATTTCTTTTCCTGCATACATATTTTGCATAGTTTCCTGTATTTCTTTTTGGTCTTTTAATCCTATTGAATATAATACATAATCACTTATTTCATTATTTTCATCTACTATTAAAACTAATTCATTATATTCTTTAGGTAGTCTTCCACTAACTATATCATACTCACTTTTAAGTAAATCAGTATTTGTTGAAAGTTCATTAAATATTGGAATACTAGAAACCATACTATTAGTTGTATCAACCCCAAAAAGGCTCATCATGTTACTTGGATTTACTTTTAGGGAAGCTTTAGTATATATTTGAAGTTCTAAATTATATGTATATTTAATATCGTTTACATAATTTTTTAACTCTTTATTAGTTTCTATAAATTTTTTAAATTCTGTTAAATTATTAGTTGTAATCCCACCATACATAGTAGTTATCATATCTGTCATTATATTATTAGAATATATGGCGTCTAAATCGTGATCTTTTTTATTGTTAGCGCTCATAAGTGAGGTCATAAGAGATGAGGCGTCTACGCTATTTTTCTCTATTGTAAGTGGATAACTTGTAAGCGTTTCTTTTTGAACTTTAGCTATATAGTTATTAACTCCATTTGATAAAGATAGTATCAAAGCTATACCTATTATACCAATACTACCTGCAAATGATGTAAGTAAAGTTCTACCTTTTTTAGTCATGAGATTATTTAAAGATAAAGATAACGCAGTTAAAAAGCTCATACTTGTTTTTTTAGTTTTACCTTGCTTTAACTCTATAGTCTCTTTTCCATCATACGAGTTGGTATCACTCGTAACCTCTCCATCTTTTAAACTAATTATCCTATTAGAATAGTTATTTGCAAGTTCTGGATTATGAGTTACCATTATAACTAGTTTATCTTTACTTATCTTCTTTAGTAAATTCATAATTTGAACACTAGTTTCACTATCCAAAGCTCCAGTTGGTTCATCTGCTAAAAGTATATCAGGATCATTAATTAAGGCACGTGCGATAGCAACTCTTTGCATTTGACCACCACTAAGTTGATTAGGTTTTTTATGGATGTGTTCCCTAAGACCTACCTCTTTTAAGGCTTCAATTGCTCTTTTTCTTCTTTCTTTTTTACCTACCCCAGATAAAGTTAGGGCAAGTTCTACATTAGATAGTACTGTTTGATGTGGGATTAAATTATAACTTTGAAATATAAATCCTACTCTATGATTTCTATATGAATCCCAGTCTTTATCTTTATACTTTTTAGTAGATATCTCATTTATAATTAAGTCCCCACTATCGTACTTATCTAGTCCACCTATTATATTTAAAAGAGTTGTTTTACCACTTCCGCTTGGACCTAGTATTGATACGAACTCATTTTCTCTAAAGTTTATATTAACTTTATTAAGAGCTTTTTGTGTAAACTCTCCTGTTCTATATATTTTTGTAATGTTTTTTAATTCTAACATAATTCCTCCAATCTAAGCATATACGATTATACCATACTTATGAAAAAAAGTGAATTACTCACTTTTTACAGATTCTGTAAGTTCTACTGTTGTTTCTTCTAATTTATTTCCTCTATAGTATTTAACCTTTATTTTATCTCCAACTTTATATTTGTAAAGTATGTATTTGAAGTGAGATACATCATCTACCTTTTCACCTTCTATTTCAACGATTACATCTCCTACTTTAAGTCCAGCTTTATCTGCAGGCATACCATCTTCTACTTCACTAAGTACCGCACCGAATTCTACATCATCACTAATTCTAATACCATAGTAATATTGTAGTGCGAATGTATTTGTAAGGTCAACTGGTTGAACACCTATATATGGTCTTGTAATTTTACTACCAGTTTCTATATTACCTACTAGACCACTAACTAAATTTATTGGTATTGCAAATCCCATTCCTTCAACGCCACTACCAACTAGTTTAGATGAAGTTATACCAATTACTTCTCCTCTAATATTGCATATAGGACCACCACTATTACCATTATTTATTGAAGCATCAGTTTGTATTACTTCCATGAGAGTTGAACCACTACTAAGTTTAACTGATATTTTTCTATTTACCCCAGATATAATACCTCTAGTAATTGTGCCAATATATTCTTTACCTAGTGGGGCACCAACAGTAAATACTGTATCTCCTAATTCCACACTAGATGAATCTCCTAAAGTTGCAACTTTTTTAACTTTTTTAGCTTCTACTTTAAGTACAGCAATATCATAATATTCATCGCCACTTACTAGACTAGCTTCTGCTTCCTCGCCATCTATAAATGTTACTACAAACTTATTCCCACCATCTATTACATGATAATTTGTAAGTATGTACCCGTTTGTATCATCTTTTTTGTATACAAATCCTGAACCTGACGCAATAGCTGTTTTATTATTAGACACTTCTATATATACTGCAGATTCATAGACATTCTTTATACCTTCTTTTAAATCGCTCATCTCTTCTAAAGTTGTAGTTTTAACATTTTCAGTAACTACTTTTTGTTTTATAAGTCTACCATTAGTAGTTATCACTAACCCCCACATTATAAACGCACCTAGTACAAATGCACATATGGCTATAATAACTCTAATAGCAAAATAGTCATCTTTGCCTTTTACTTTTTTATTCTTGTCTTTCTTAACTTCTTCATTAATGTTTTTTTCTGTAACAACATCTTCATTTTTAGTTTCTTCAGTCAAAGTTTCCTTTTCTTCAGCATTTTTAGTTTCTTTTTCTTCCATAAAGATCCTCCTAACACATTAATAGTATACCAGAAATATGAAAATTCTATGAAATAAATACAATTTCATAGAAAATTTTTTAATTTATTATTCAGTTACATATTCAAATATCTCATCTCTTAATCCAAGAGTACTAGCAGATAAAGTCCATTTATCAGTTGTTACTTTTATTTTTTTTAAATTTGAACAACCACTAAACATAGCTCTTGTACTTGTTACTTGTGAGGTATCAAACACTCTTAAATCTAGTTCTTCTAAACTACTACAATTTTTAAACATATCCCACATAATTGTTACTTTACTTGTATCAAAATTCTCTCCAAATATAATTGATGTTAAGTTTCTACAGTTCAAAAACATACCACTATCCCCGCCACCCATAGTAAGGACACTAGATGTATCAAAACTACTTAAGTCTAATGAAGTTAAACTACTACATCCACTAAACATACCTTGCATCACCGTTACTTGTGAAGTATTAAAATTTTTTAAATCAAGAGAGGTTAGACTACTACAACCTGAAAATATACCTGACATATTTATTACATTTTCTGTATTAAAGTGTGTTACATTTAATTCTTTCAAACTACTACAGTTTGCAAACATGTAGGACATATTTGTTACCTTGTTTGTTTTAAACATGCTTAGGTCAAGGTTTTCTAGGCTTTTACAGTCTGAAAATACTGAATGCATATCAATTACGTTTGCTATATTAAATCTACCTATTCCTTTTATTTCTTTTAAGTTTGTACAACCAGAAAACATACAATAAATTTGGGTTACACTATCTAATGTAAAGTTATTTCCAAATATAACTTTTTTTAATTTAGGTTCAAGTGTAGGTCTATAAAATTGAAACATTTCTAATACATTCTCTAAACTATCTGAACTAAAATTACTTAAATCTAATTCTTCTAAACTACTACAATTTCTAAACATATGTGCCATCGTTGTTACTTTTTTTGTATCAAAGTTATCTATCCCTCTTATTTCCCTTAAATTTTTACATTCATTAAACATGTTATTCATATATATTACGCTTGACGTATTAAAACTTGTTAAGTCTATTTCTTCTAAATTACCACAAAATTCAAACATACTTCCCATATGTGTTACTCTTGATGTACCAATATTACTTAAATTTAACGATGCTAAATTACTACAACTTTGAAACATATTTGACATATTTGTTGTTTTACTTGTGTCTATCAAGTTTAATTCTATTTCTTCTGCACTTTGAAAATCTTTAAACATATAGACAAGACTAGCAGGACAACTTATATATACTTCACTATATACATAGATTGTCCCTGTTTTATCATCATAATATGCATTTATTTCATGTTCGCTTTTGTCTGTGGATACTTTTGTATGAATGAGTTTGTCTAATTCGTCTTTAGTTAATTCTTCTGGTAATACACTATCTTGTAAAAAGATTATCCTTTTTACTTTTGTGTCTATTGTATTCACATTAGGTACAGATCCATCATCATTTTTATCCCCTACTAGTTGTTTTATTTTTTGATTAAATGTACCTCCATCTACTAGTGTACTCTCATTTAAATTCTTTAGTATTTCTATATCTTCATCTGTTACTCTTGCATAATAATCATCTATTAATCCTTTTAATACTCTTTTTACTTTTGAGTTCTCTATTAATAAAAGTCCACTTTTTAGTCCTCTTCCATCATAGCTTATAAATATCTCTTTATCTCCTAGTACTATCTTTTTACCATCATCTGTTATTGTATATAAGCCGTCACTTACATTATTAAATACTTCTTCATTTATTAAAGATGTATTTACTGCTCTTA
>CANQAT010000012.1 GCA_947588925.1 uncultured Bacilli bacterium
TTTAAAAATAAAACCACTGACGAATCAGTGGAATATTAATGAGATAAAACTTTACGTCCTTTTCTTCTTCTATTATTAACTATTTTAGTTTTCATACGTGCCATGAATCCCAATTTTTTACTTTTTCTATGATTATTTGGTTGATATGTTCTTTTCATTCTAACACCTCCATTACTATAATTTTTCTGCTTGCTTTATAAATTATATATATTTTTTCTTATTTTGTCAATCACTTTTTTATTTTTACTTTTGGGTTAATTTCTTCATTTTCAAGAACATTATCTTTTAGTAGTAAAACTTCGTAACTAGTAGAATTGTTTCTTTTTAGAATTGCCTTTGTATTATCATCTTTAAAAATTTTTAAAACACGTTCTACGCATGATCTTTTACAAGAAAAATTTATTTTTATAGGATAACTAATAATTTTTTTTAAAAATGCAATATTTATATTATCTATCATGAATACTGAATTATAAAAATACAATAATAATTTTGAACCTTCTTTCCTTATCGTTATAGATGGCTCATAACTATAAAATTCATTTTTTTCCATAAAAACCTCACCTAATTACCACATATTATAATAGAAATATTTTTTTTAATCAATAGTTATTTTATCATTTTTGCTAATATTTATTTCCCGGGAAATAAAAAATGAAAGTTATGAACATTATTGTCAATAACTTTTTAAATTAAAAAATAAGTTATGAACAAAATAATGCACTTATGAACATAACCTTTTAATTGTTTACATCTCATAGTTAATAAAGTTATGCACATTTGTGTTTATAACTTAAGAAATACTATATAAATAAGCGATTTTTTATGTTTAGAAGTAGTGTGGATAACTAAAATTAGAACTTTTTCAACAATTTTTTAATTATTGTAATATGTGCATAACTAAAATTTTGTCGTTTTTTATACTTTATGCACACATTTTTATTGTTTTTAGTTTAAAAATATTGTAAAATATATGTGTATAAGTTTTTAAGGGAGGTAGAATTTATGGATTTAAATAATATCTGGAATTCATTTCTTGAAAAGGTAAAAACTCAAATATCAGATATTGCTTATGAGACTTGGTTTTCTGAAACAAAGCTAATAAGCTTAAATAATAATATAGCTACCGTAATAGTACCTTATCATATACACAAGAAAAATTTAAGTGAAAACTATAACGATATAATAGAAGAAGTATTTACGGAAATAACTGGAACGAATTTTAAATTTAATTATGTTATAGAAGAAGAAGTAGAGAATAATATAAATGAAAATAATGAAATTATTGGAGTGCCAAACAATGAAATATATGAATCTAACTTAGATCCAAAATATACATTTGAAAATTTTATGATAGGTCCTAGTAATAAATTTGCCGCAACAAGCGCACTTGCGGTTGCAGAACAACCGGGCAAGATGTACAATCCATTATTTATATATGGTTCAAGTGGACTAGGGAAGACACACCTGATGCACTCTATAGGGAACTATATAATAAGAAATAGTAATAAAAAAGTATTATATATAACGTGTGATGACTTCGTATCTGATTTCGTTGATATGTGCAGAAAAAATACGAGTTCTAATAACATTGAAGCGATTAAGCAATTTAAAAATAAATATAGAGATATAGATGTATTAATGATAGATGATATACACAACTTAGTAGGTGCGACTAGCGCTCAACAGGAATTCTTTAATACTTTTAACGAATTATATAATAATGAAAAACAAATAATTATTACGTCTGATAGATCTCCAGATGATATAAAAAAGTTAGAAGAGCGTTTAAAAACAAGGTTTAATTGGGGATTACAAGTAAATATTTTGCCACCTGATTTTAAACTTAGAATGGATATATTAAATAAAAAAATAGAGAATAATGAATTAGTTGGAGTAGTTCCTGAGGAAGTTAAAGAGTATATCGCTGGAAACTGCGTAGGGGATGTTAGAAAACTTGAAGGATCATTAAACCGTGTATTTGCGTATGCCACTATGATGAGTGGAAGTGAAGTTACTTTAGACCTTGCAGTAGAAGCTTTAAAAGATTATTTTGTCAAGACTATTGTTTCAAAAAATAAAATGGATCAAGTAATGCAAATAGTCTGCGATCATTATAATTTAACCCCTGAAGAACTACTTAGTAAAAAAAGAAGTAACGATATTGCAATACCTAGAATGGTTGCTATGTATATATGTAGAGTATACTTAGATGAAAACTTAACTAAAATAGGTATTGAATTTGGAGGTAAAAATCATACAACTGTAATAAATGCAGTAAATAAAATAAAAAGAGAAATATTAAAAGATGATAATTTAAACAACGAAATTCAAAAAATGATAAATGAAATTAGATGATTGTTGAAAACATTTATTTATAAACTTTTTATGCACATACATTTTATACTTAAAAATAAAGATTAAAATAGGGTTATGAACATTATACACACTAATAAAAATAATAATTATATAAAAGAAAGAGGTAATAATATGAAATTGACTATCAAACAAAAAGTTCTTTTCGAACATTTAAATTATGTAATTAGGGGAATATCTACTAAGAATTTAATACCTATTTTAAATTGTATTAAATTTGAACTTACAAATGAAGGATTATATTTAATAAGTACTGATAATGAACTAGCTATTAAAGATTTTATTCCAGCAAACGAAATAGATAATATAGAACAGTTAGGTGAAATATTAATCTCAGGAAGATATATATATGATATAGTAAGAAAACTTTTAAATGAAGTTATAAACATAGAAGAGATTGTAGATTCACAAGTATTAATAACTACTGAATCATCTTCATTTAAATTAAACTGTAATAATGTACAAGAATTTCCTAATATTGATTTAGAGTTTTCACAAAGTCCTATATTATTAGATAATAAAGTGTTTAAAGCTACTATAAATCAAACTATATTTGCAACTTCAACTCAAGAAAGTAGACCAGTTTTAACAGGAATAAACTTTAAAATAAACGATAATATAATGGAAGTAACAGCTACTGATTCATATAGATTATCTAAAAAAAGAATTATGCTGGATAGTAGTTTAGATGATAATGTTGATATTATAATTCCAAGTAGAAATTTAGGCGAAATAATAAAACTTATATCAGACGAAGATAAAAAGATGGAAATACACATATTTGCTAATAAAGTAATATTTAAAATAGATAATTTGATTATAATGACAAGACTTATAAATGGTAATTATCCAGATACTAACAAATTAATACCAGATAGTTTTGAACTTAAAGTTAAAGTAAATTTAGAAAATTTCTTTAGTGCGATTGATAGAGCTTCACTTCTTACAAACTCTGAAGAAAAGAATACAATAAAGCTTGAAACAAAAAAAGATATTATGATAATTTCATCAAATATTCCAGAGATTGGTAATGTAGAAGAAAAGATAAAAATAAATAAAAATAACGATTCTGAAATTAAAATATCATTTTCATCTAAGTATATGCTAGACGCAATAAGAACTTTTGATAGTGAAGAAATTGAATTATCATTTAATGGTGAGATAAAACCAATTATTGTTAATTATGTTGATAACGATGATTTAACACAACTAATACTTCCGATTAGAACATATTAAAACTACTAAAATGTAGTTTTTTTAAACTTTTTTACAAAATTCGACAAAATTCTTCTTTTTTCGACAAAGTTTGGGTGTATAACAAACATCGAAGGAGGGGATTTGGATGAAAGATTATGAGATTAATTCATCAACTTTAGCAATTATACCAATCGACGAAGAGACATCTAGAGTATATGAAGAAGAGGAAGATTATGTTGTTAACAAATCTTCAAACAGTATCATTAAAGATAATTGTGAGTTTTACGGCAGTTCATATGAAGGAAGATGTATAGGTACTAAAAAGTTAACAGGAATTAAAACTAAGTATCCTATAATAATTGAGGAAAGTAGAAATATAATATTTTTTCCAACATCTTCTACAAGAGATAAGCAAAGTGCTTGGCTTGCAATAAACAAAATTAAATCTTTTAAGAAAAAGGATTTAATTAGTGAAATAGAGTTCAAAAATGATAAAACGTTAAATGTAGATATATCATATTACTCTTTAGAAAACCAAGTTATAAGAGCTACAATGTTAAAATCAAAATTATACGATAGAAAATTAGAAAATTTAGAGAAAATTGACTAATTTTCTTTTTTTATTGCCATTTTTATGATATAATTATATTGTGGTATAGGGGTATTCAAACAAGCTAAAAATTTAGTATTGGGGGATTTAATATGAAAAGAGAAAGTTCATGTATATAAAAAAACTAAAATTACACAATTTTAGAAACTATGAAAGTTTGAATGTCACTCTAACTAAAGGAATTAATATAATTTATGGAGAAAATGCCCAAGGGAAGACTAATTTACTTGAAAGTATTTATGTACTTGGACTTACTAAATCACATAGAAGTTTTATAGATAATAATCTTATTAAAAATGGCGAAGATTATTTAACCATAGAAGGTATCATTAATAATCAAAAATTAGATAATAAACTAAATATTTATATAGATAGTAAATCTAAAATATTAAAGTATAATGGTAATGCTATAAAAAAGATAAGTGATTATATTTCTATTATGAATATAATTATTTTTTATCCAGACGACTTAGAAATAATAAAATCATCCCCACAAGTTAGAAGAAAATATATTAATTTAGAGCTTTCCCAACTATACAGCAATTATTTTATACTTATTAATGAATACAATAAGATTTTAAAACTTAGAAATGAATACTTAAAAAAGATAAGTAAAAGAGAATCAAAAGATAGGACATATATAGATATTTTAACAGGATACTTGATAGATAAATCTATTATGATATATAAGCTTAGAGATAAATTTATTAAAAAAGTTAATGAATACTGCTTTAAAATATATAAAGATATAATGGGTTTAGATGGTTTTAAAGTAATTTATAAACCTTGTATAGATATGGATTTAAATTCTAAAACTTTAAAAGAGTATTTAAAAAATGAATACAATAAGAGGTTTGAATATGATTTAAAACTTTTATCAACCACACTAGGACCACATAAAGATGATATAGAGTTTTATTTAAATGATAAAAATTTAAAGTATTACGGCTCACAAGGGCAGCAGAGAGTAGCAGTACTTGCGCTTAAATTATCCGAAATAGAGATATTTAAAAAATATAAGGATACTACTCCAATACTACTTTTAGATGATATATTTAGTGAGTTAGATGAAGTTAAAAAAAATAATTTACTTAAATATATAAATAAAGATATACAAACAATTATTACTACTACTGATTTAAACAATTTAGATAAAAAATTAATTAAAAAATCTAAATTATTTAATATAAATAAAGGCAACATAATAAAAGTCAAAGAGGTGAAGTTAGATGAATAACGAACATTATGATGCATCAGATATTCAAGTACTTGAAGGGCTTGAAGCTGTAAGAAAAAGACCAGGTATGTATATTGGTACGACGGATGTTAAGGGGTTACACCATCTAGTATGGGAAATAGTAGATAACTCAATTGATGAATCTTTAGCAGGATATTGTAATAATATAGAAGTTATTATAAATAAAGGTAATTCAATAACTGTAAAAGATGATGGACGTGGAATACCAGTAGATATACATCCTAAAACTAAAAAAAGTACTGTTGAGACAGTTTATACAGTACTTCACGCAGGAGGAAAATTTGGTGGAGGAGGATACAAAGTATCTGGTGGTCTTCACGGAGTAGGTGCGAGTGTTGTAAACGCACTATCTAAATGGGTAGAAGTTACTGTATATAAGAATGGTAAAATACATTTTATACGTTTTGAAGACGGTGGACATGTATTAGAACCATTAAAAGTAATAGGGGACTGTGATGTTAATAGAACAGGAACAACAGTAACATTTAAACCAGATCCTGATATATTTGATACAGATATATACGATTATAATACTTTAAAGGTTAGAATAAGAGAACTTGCTTTCTTAAATAAAGGTCTTAAAATAACACTTAGAGATGATAGAGATGAAGAAGATACAACAGGAGAAACTTTTATGTATGAAGGTGGTATATCTGAATACGTTAAGTTTATAAATCAAGGTAAAAATCCAATACACGAAGATGTAATACATCTAGAAGGAACTGAAGATAATGTATTTTTTGAAGTCGCACTTCAATATACAGACGGATATAACGATAATATCTATTCATTTGTAAACAATATAAATACACATGATGGTGGTACTCACGAAGAAGGTGTTAGAAGAGCTTTAACACGTGTTATTAATAACTATGCAAGAAGATCAGGTATGTTAAAAGAAAAGGATGAATCTTTAACTGGAGATGATGTTAAAGAAGGTCTTACTATGATTATTTCTTGTAAACATCCAAATCCACAATTTGAAGGACAAACTAAAGGTAGACTTGGAAATAGTGAAGTAAGAAAGTTAGCAGATAACGTATTTAGTGAAGGTTTTGAAAAGTTTTTACTAGAAAATCCAGAAGAAGCAAGAACTATAGTAGAAAAATCTATGCTTGCATGTAGAGCTAGAAACGCTGCTAAAAAAGCTAGAGAAATAACTAGAAAAAGCGACTTAGCAATCTCAAACTTCTTTGGAAAACTATCTGACTGTAAGAGTAAAGATCCAAAAGTATCAGAAATATTTATAGTCGAGGGAGATTCAGCCGGAGGTTCTGCTAAAAAGGGTAGAGACTCTATGACACAAGCAATATTGCCTTTAAGAGGTAAAATATTAAATGTAGAAAAGGCAAGACTTGATAGAGCTTTAGGAAATGAAGAGATTAGAAGTATAATAACTGCATTTGGAACAGGTATTGGGGATGAATTTAACTTAGATAAGTTAAGATACGATAAAATAATTATCATGACCGATGCCGATGTAGATGGTGCGCACATAAGAGTACTGCTACTTACTTTGTTCTATAGATTCTTTAGACCAATAGTTGAGGCAGGACACGTGTATGCTGCCCAACCACCATTATTTAGAATAATGCATGGTAAAACAAGAAAGTATACTCTAGATGAAAAAGAGAAAGATGAATATCTAGCCACTCTTCCTGAAAATGTACGTGCTAGAGCAGAAATTGCGCGTATGAAAGGATTAGGAGAGATGGACGCAGAAGAGTTAAATGAAACTACAATGGATATAAATAAACGTGTTTTAAGAAGAATAACAGTAGATGACTGTGTTGCTGCAGACGCAATATTCGAAAAATTAATGGGTGATGAAGTTGAGCCAAGAAGAGAATTCATCGAAGAAAATGCTACATTTGTAGAAAATCTTGATATTTAGGAGGTTAGGTATGGATAATGAAGAAAATATAAAAAATGAAGATATTAATACACCAGATCCAACAGACACTTTTCATGAACGAGATAGTTTATCTGAAAATAATATTGTAAGTGAAGTAAAAAGCTCATTTTTGGATTATTCAATGAGTGTTATTACATCTCGTGCAATACCTGATTTAAGAGATGGATTAAAACCTGTTCATAGAAGAATACTTTGGTCAATGTATGAAGAGGGTAATACACCAGATAAACCACATAAAAAATCCGCAACAACAGTAGGATATGTTATGGGTCACTATCATCCACATGGAGACGCAAGTATTTATGACGCTATGGTACGTCTAGCTCAAGATTTCAATCAAAGATATATGCTAGTAGATGGACATGGAAACTTTGGTAATATCGAGGGTGATGGAGCTGCTGCTTATCGTTATACAGAGGCAAGACTTTCTAAGATATCTCTAGAGCTTTTAAGAGATATAAATAAAGAAACAGTAGATATGGATGATAACTTTGACGCTACTAGTAAAGAGCCTAAAGTACTTCCTTCAAGATTTCCAAATGTCCTTGTAAACGGATCTATGGGAATTGCAGTTGGTATGGCAACAAATATTCCTCCACATAACTTAGGTGAAGTAATAGATGGATGTATTGCATATATAGATAATCCAGAGATAGACACACTAGGACTTATGAAATACATTAAAGGACCTGATTTTCCAACTGGTGGTATAATATTAGGAAATTCTGGTATAAGAAATGCATATGAAACTGGTAGAGGTTCAATAACTGTAAGAAGTAAAGCTTCTATAGAAGAACATGCAGGTCATACTCAAATAATTATAACTGAAGTTCCTTATGGCGTTAACACAATGGATCTAAAAAACAAGGTTGCTGAGTTAGTTCATACAAAGGTTATCGATGGTATATCAGATTATCATACTGACTTAAAAGATGGAGTTAAAATAACTATAACTTTAAAGAAGGAAGCAAACGCACAAGTTATCTTAAATAATTTATATAAGCACACAGGATTTCAAACAAATTATGGAATAATATTTTTAATGCTCGATAATGGAACACCTAAAACTTTATCACTTAAAGAGATTATATCTAAATATATAGATTATCAAAAAGAAGTAATTATCAGAAGAACTAGATTTGATTTGAAAAAATCTGAGGCGAGAGTTCATATATTAGAAGGATACAAGATAGCTCTTGATAATATCGACGCAGTTATTAAGATCATTAGAGAATCTGAAACTGATGATATCGCTAAAAAAGAGTTAATGGATAAGTTTGGATTATCTGAAATACAAGCAGATAGTATTCTAGAATTAAAATTAAGAAGATTAACTGGACTAGAAAGAGCAAAAATAGAAGAAGAACTAGATAGCTTATTAAAATTAATTGAAGAATTAAAATCTATTTTAGGTAGTGAACAAAAAGTTCTAGAAATAATCAAAAAAGAGTTAACTGAAATCAAGAACAAATATTCGGATGAAAGAAGAACAACTATTGATATGACTGCGATTGATTATATTGATGATGAATCATTAATCCCAGTTGATGATTTAGTAGTAACTTTAACTAATAAGGGTTATATTAAACGTGTTGAAAGTGATACATATAAACTTCAAAATAGGGGTGGTGTAGGTATAAAAGGAATGACAACTAATGAAGAAGACTTTGTTAAAAATATTCTTTATATGACTACTCACGATTATATATTATTCTTTACAAATAAAGGAAAAGTATATAGAATGAAAGGATATGAAGTGCCACTCTTTAGTAGACAATCGAAGGGTCTTCCTATAATTAATCTACTTCCACTTGAAAAAGATGAAAAGGTTAATGTAATGTTAAAGGCAACTCCAAAGGATGTACCAGCATATGTTGTACTTTGTACACAAAGTGGTATAATTAAGAGAACTAATATAAGTGAATTTGAAAATATTAGAACGAATGGAAAGATTGCTATAACTTTGAAAGATGACGATGAGTTAATTTCAGCTAAAATTACTGAAGGAAATTCAGAAATATTAATAGCTTCATCAAATGGTAGAATTATTAGATTTAATGAAAATGAAATAAGAATAATGGGAAGAACAGCTGCAGGAGTAAAAGGAATTGATGTAGGTGATGGACATGCAGTGGGTATGGAAATTTCACCAGAACATGCAGATGTGTTAGTTGTTACTGAAAACGGTTATGGTAAAAAGACTGAAATAGATCAGTATAGAATTACACATAGAGGAAGTAAGGGTGTAAAAGCACTTAATATAACTGAAAAGAATGGTAATATAGTTTCATTTAAAATTGTAAACGGTGATGAAGATTTAATGTTAATTACTGATAGTGGAATGATTATTAGATTGCCTCTTTCTCAAGTTTCATCAACTGGTCGTGTTGCTCAAGGTGTTAAATTAATTAACTTAAAAGACAATCAAAAGGTTAGTACTATTGCAATTATAAAACATGAAGAAGAGCAGGAAAGCCTTGAAAATGAAGAGCAAACTGAAAATTTAACAGATGAAAATAATGAAGAATAGGAATGTTTCACGTGAAACATTCCTTTATTTCCCGGGAAATAATTTTTATTAAAATAAGTAAACAATGTTTCACGTGAAACATTGTTTTATTTTTATAATCATATATTTAATTTAAAGAAATTAATGTTCCACGTGGAACATTAATAAAAAATATGCTTTTTAGTTAAAAATAATTTCAAGTAGTATAACTTATTTTTAAAATATTTGATTTATTTAATAATTAATACCAATGTTTCACGTGAAACATTGGTAATTCGTAAATAAAATTTAAAAAAATAGTCGTTTAGTGTTATGTTTCACGTGGAACATATATAGAAAATGAGTAAATTCATATAAATAATTTAATTATTATTTGTAAAAAATACAATTATATTTAAAAAATATTATAAAAAACATTGTAAAAATTGATTATTTTTAATGTTTCACGTGAAACATAGTTAAAAAAATAACTAAAATATTGATATTTTTGAAATTTTATAATATATTATTACTGCACAACATTTATATTTGAATCAGGTCAGAGTTGGAAAACAGCAGCCTTAAAAATCCCTAAATGTGTGTGCTTTTTTTATAAAAAATAATAATAAAGCCAATGTTTCACGTGAAACATTGGTAATATACAAATAAAACATATAAAAATAGTTTATTTTATTCTATGTTTCACGTGAAACATAGTTAGAAAACTAAAAAAATATATGTTTCACGTGAAACATTGGAGGAATATATGAATGAATATTATATGAAAATTGCAATAAAACAAGCAAATAAGGCTTTAAAATATAACGAAGTACCAGTGGGCGCAATAGTAGTTAAAAATAACAAAATAATATCTAAAGCTTATAATAAAAGGGAAAAAAGTAATGATTCTACAAAACATGCAGAAATGATTGCTATATCAAAGGCATGTAAAAAAATAAAAAATTGGAGACTAGATGAATGTACATTATATGTAACAATGGAACCATGCATGATGTGTTCTGGAGCTATAGAACAATCTAGAATAAAAAAAATAGTATACGGAGTTAAAAATGAAAATTATGGATATTCCGATAATTTAAAAAATATTGAAATTATTTCCAAAGTTTGTGAGGAAGAATGTAAAAAATTAGTACAAACCTTTTTCAAAAAAAGAAGATAAGTACTTTTTTTTTGAACTTTTAAAGTGTATAATAATATTATGATTTGAGGTGAAACATGTATCAAGCACTTTATAGAAAATATAGACCAAAAACATTTGAAGATGTAGTAGGGCAAAAGGTAATAATAAAAACTCTTACAAATAGTATTTTGAATGATAAAATAAGTCATGCCTATCTTTTTGCAGGACCTAGGGGTACTGGTAAAACAAGTATTGCTAAAATACTTGCAAAAATAGTTAACTGTGAATCTTTAGATGGCGTTTCCCCATGTGATAAATGTGTAAGTTGTACACAAACTAATAATAGGCAAAATACAGATATAATTGAAATAGACGCTGCCTCAAATAATGGAGTAGATGAAATAAGAGAATTAAGAGATAAAGTAAGCTTAGTTCCATCATTTGGAAAATATAAAGTATACATAATAGATGAGGTTCATATGCTCACAACTGCTGCATTTAACGCACTTTTAAAAACATTAGAAGAACCTCCAAAGCACATAATTTTTATACTAGCAACAACTGAGCCACATAAAATTCCATCTACAATACTTTCTAGATGTCAAAGATTTGACTTTAAAAAAATAAGTATAAACGATATAGAGCAAAGATTAAAACATATCTCTAAAGAAGAAAATATTGATATAGAGGATAGTGCAATTGAATTAATTGCAAAATTATCAGATGGTGGAATGAGAGACTCTGTAAGTTTACTAGATCAGTTAACTGCTTATACATTAGAAAAAATAACTGTAGATGATGTAAATGCAGTATATGGAACTATAACTAATAAAGAAATATACGAGCTATTTGAAAAAATATATAATAATGAATTAAGTGAAGCTTTTAATTTAATAGAAAAGTATGATGAAGAAGGTAAAAATTTAACTAAAATAATCGAGGCAATGATAGAATTTTTAAAGAATTCACTTATATACTTTAATAGTTCCAATTATTTTAAAAATGAAGAAGAAAAAGAAATGTACGATAGTATGTGCAAAAAAGTTAAAGAAGAACAAATGTATGTGTCAATTAATATACTTTTAGACGCTTTAAAGTCTAGTAAAAATACAAACAATATTAGATTAATATTTGAACTTTCTATAATCAAAATATTAGAAACTAAAAATGTTCAAAAAATAGAAAGTGTAAAACCGGACACACCAATACTCGATGAAAAGAAAAAAATAAAAACTGAAACAAAGATAGAAAAAAAAGAAACAACTGATGAAGTAAAAAATAAAATAGAAGAATTAAAAAAATTAAGAATTACAAATACACTAGCTAAGTTTGATAAAAAAGAACTAGTGACATTTAAAAATGACTTAGATAGAATAAAAGAACTTCTCATGGATCCTGATTACAGCAGTGTTGTCTCACTGATACTAGATGGTGAGTTAAAAGCAAAAGGAGATAAAAATTTAATATTTGTTTATAAAATAAAAAATTTAGAAGAGTGCTTTAACCTTTCACTTATAGAAATAGAAAATGCTTTTAAAAAAGTATTTGATGATGAGTATAAACCTATTGCTGTAAGTTCTGAAGAATGGGAACCAATAAAAGTAGAATTCAATAAAAACATGAAATCAAATAATAACGTGTATGAATACAAAGAAGAAAGTAATACACTAGATGAAATATACAAAATAGAAGAAGATAAAAATGAAACAAGCAAAACAACAAATGAAATAGAAGATATTTTTGATGATGTAGTTGTGTATAATTAGAAAGAGGGAATAAAAATGAATATGCAAGCAATGCTTAAACAAGCACAAAAATTACAAAAAGATATGTTAGAGACACAGGAAAAGATTAACGAAACTGAGTTTACTGGTAAATCTTCAATAGTAACAGTAAAAATGAATGGTAAAAAAGAACTTTTAGATATCAAGATTGATATAGAAAAAGTAGAAGCTGATGATGTAGATCTTTTACAGGATATGATTATGGTTGCTATAAACGATGCTATGAAGCAAGTAGATAAAGAAACAGAAGCTAAGATGGGTGCCTATACTAAAGGAATGCCGGGTTTATTCTAATGAAATATCCAAGTACAATTTTAAATCTAATAGAGTGTTTTAAGCGTCTACCCGGAATAGGTGAAAAAACAGCTGAAAGACTCGCTCTATCAGTTTTAGATATAGATAGTGAGACAATAGATTTATTTTCATCTTCACTTAAAGATTCAAAAACAAAAATAAGAAGATGTATTAGGTGTAATAACTTAAGCGAGGATGAATTATGTGAAATTTGTAAAGACAAAAGTAGAAATAAACAAGTTTTATGTGTAGTAGAAGAGCCCAAAAATGTTATATTATTTGAAAAATTAAATATATTTGATGGATATTATCATGTACTAGATGGATTAATTTCTCCAATAGACGGAATAAATCCAGAAGACATAAATATTTCAAGTATAATAGATAGAGTAAAAAAAGACAATGTTAAAGAAATTATATTAGCTCTTAAGCCAAGTGTGGAAGGAGAAACAACTTCTCTTTATATATCAAAAATATTAGAAGGGTTAGATGTTAAAATATCTAAAATTGCTTATGGTATTCCAATAGGAGCAGAAATAGATTATGTAGATTCATTAACACTTGAAATGGCTTTAGAAAATAGAATGGATATATCGACTAATAAAGATTCATAAATAGTTATTTTAAACATAATATTGACTAGGTGGACAATATGTTAAAACTTATATTTAAAGTAATTAAGCGAATAGTTATTAGTTCTTTTTTGTTATATGCATATAATTTATTAGTACAACCTGTTGGTCTTATAATACCTATTAATGTAATTACTGTGGGTGTTATTTCAATATTAGGAGTACCCGCACTTTTATCACTCATATTTATAATGGTTTTAATTTATTAAAATTTAAAGTTTTACAAAAAATTTTTCTTATATCATATTAATTATATATCTAGAGTACTTATGGTTTATTTTGACGGAAAAAATGGCACAATAGAACAATATAAATTGTCGATAAAATAGCAGAGATACTATTTTTTTGGTCTTAAAAATCGTATATTTTTATGATATAATAGAGATGTTTAGGAGGTAAAGTATGTTAGATGATTTTAGTTTAGAACAAAACATTGTATATAAGACATTGATTAATTCAATAAAAAATGATAAATTAAGTCATGCATATTTAATTGAGACCAATGGTTATCCAACTGCTTTAGATCTTGCAATAGCGTTCTCAAAATATTTACTTTGTCCTAATCATTATAGCAATAATAAAAACTGCAAAGATTGTACTCAGTGTATGTCTATAGATAAAAATGAGTTTATAGAACTTAAGATAATTGATCCAGATGGACAATGGATAAAAAAAACACAACTAGAAGATTTACAAGATGAATTTTCTAAAAAGTCTGTAATTGGAAATAAAAAAGTATATATAATTAATCAAGCTGAGAAATTAAATGTATCATCTTCAAACTCGTTACTTAAATTTTTAGAGGAGCCAGAAGAAGGTATAATAGCAATATTAATAACTGAAAATATATATCAAATGTTAAGTACAATAGTATCTCGTTGTCAAGTTTTATCGTTAAAAAACAAAGTAGATTTAACTAATCTAACTACTTTGGAAAAGATTGCTCACTATATTTGTAACAATAAATCAGATATAGAAAATTATGTAAGTGATGATAATAATAAAGTTAAATTAGATAAAGTAATAGAATTTATAAAATACTATGAAGATAATCATTTGAACACAATTATTTATATGAATAAGTTGTGGCACGATTATATAAAAGAAAAAGATGAATTATATAATGCTTTTACTATAATGTTATTGTTTTATAAAGACTTACTTAATTTAAAATTAGGTAAAAGAGTAGAGATATTTAACGATTATATAGATTTACTAGATAAATTAGAAAAGACTAATTTAGATACACTAACACAAAAAATAAATGTTATAATGGATTTAAGAGAATTAATTAAATTTAATGTCAATAACAATTTACTTATGGATAAATTAGTAATAGAACTAGAAGGATGTGAAAAAAATGCTTGAAGTAGTAGGTGTGTCATTTAAGAAAAATAGTAAAGTATATTATTTTTCTCCTAATGGCTTAAAGATAAAAAAAGGAATAAATGTAATAGTAAAAACAGAAAGAGGTTTGCAGTTTGGAACAGTTGAAATGCCAAATTTTGAAATAGATCCATCTAAATTAAATGCTTCACTTTATGAAGTTGTTCGCATTTCTTCTAAAAAAGATTACGAAAAACATTTAAAAAACGTTGAAGATGCTAAAAAGGCTTTGGAGAAGTGCAAAGAACTTGTAGAAAAATATAAATTAAACATGTATGTATTAGATTCTAACTATACATTTGATAGAAGTCAATTATTATTTACATTTCTAGCTGATTCTAGAGTAGATTTCAGAAAACTTGCAAAAGATTTAGCTACTATTTATAAAACTAGAATTGAATTAAGACAAGTTGGTGTAAGAGATAAGGCTAAAGAAGTAGGTGGATTTGGATCTTGTGGCAGGGAGCTATGTTGTTCTAAATTCTTATGTGACTTTGATTCAGTATCTATAAATATGGCAAAGAATCAAAATATCGCACTAAATCCTAATAAAATAAATGGTGTTTGTGGAAGGCTTTTGTGTTGCTTAAAATACGAAGATGAGTGTTATAAAGAGTGTGCTAAAAGATTGCCAAAAATAGGTAGAAAAGTAGAAACTAAAGATGGAGAAGGTAAAGTAATAAGTGTAGATATTTTAAAGCAAAAATATAAAGTAGAACTACCTGAAGGTCAAGTAGTAGAAGTAGGTATAGATGAGGGTAACTAATTATTTACTTGGATATAAAGATTTAAAAATAATACAGGATAGTGATATGTTTAACTTTTCACTTGACTCAGTATTACTTCCTAACTTTGTAACCATTAATAAAAAGATAGATAAAATACTTGATATTGGGTGTGGGAATGCTCCAATACCTTTAATCCTATCTACTAAAACTAATGCTCATATAATAGGTGTTGAAATACAAAAAAGTGTTTATGAACTTGCAAAAGAATCAATAAAAATAAATAATAAAGAAGATAGAATAACTATTATAAATGATGATATTAACGAGTATTATAAAAAATGTGAAACAGATACATTTGATGTAATTACTTGTAATCCGCCATTTTTTAAATACAGAGAATCTTCAAATTTAAACAAAAGTGATTATAAAACTATTGCAAGGCATGAAGTAAAATTAAATTTAAGTGAACTATTTATGATAGCAAGAAAGTTACTTAAGAATAATGGTGTGATTGCTATTGTACATAGGCCAGAGAGATTTCTTGAAGTAGTAGAAGAGATGAAGAAAAATAATATAGAGCCGAAAAGAGTACAATTTATATATCCTAAAAGAAATATGGATGCCAATATAATGCTTATTGAAGGCTCTAAAAACGGAAATCCGGGTCTTAAGGTACTTCCGCCAATTTATACTCATTTAGATAATGGTGAGTATACAGATGAGGTTAAAAAATATTTTGAATAAAATAATATAAAAGGGGGAATGTATATGAAAAATGAAATAATATTATTTGAAAATCAAAATGTAAAACTTGAAGTTAATATGAAAGATGAAACTGTATGGTTAACTCAAGAACAGATGGCTCAATTATTTGCTAAAGATAGAACAGTTATCTCAAGACATATAAATAATATATTTAAAGATGGTGAACTTGATGAAAAAAGCAATGTGCAAAAAATGCACTTTGCAAATTCTGATAAACCTGTAACGCTTTATAGTTTAGATGTTATTATCAGTGTTGGTTATCGTGTTAAATCTAAAAATGGTGTTATTTTTAGAAAATGGGCTAATAAAGTTTTAAAGGAATATTTATTAAAAGGTTATGCAGTTAATCAAAAAAGATTAGAGTATTTAGAAAAAACAATAAAATTGATTGATATCGCAGGAAGGATAGACGAAAAATTAAGTGGTGATGAAGCACAAGAAATAATAAAAGTTATAAATAATTATTCAAATGCTTTAAACTTACTTGACGATTACGACCATAGAAGAGTAAATAAACCGAGTGGAACAAAGGATAATAAGAAAATTACTTATGAAGAATGTATCAATATAATTAAAAAACTTAAATTTAATAGTGATAGCGATTTATTCGCACTAGAAAGGAATGAAGGTTTAAAGGCTATAATAGGTGCCATATATCAATCATTTGATGGTAAAGATCTTTATCCAACAGTAGAAGAAAAAGCTGCGAATTTCTTATATCTAATTACTAAAAACCATACATTTATCGATGGAAATAAAAGAATAGCAGCAACACTCTTTATATATTTTTTGAAATTTTACAATATATTATATAATGAAAAAGGACAAGTTATAGATAATAATACTCTTGTTGCTGTTACACTCCTTATAGCTCAATCAAACCCAAAAGAAAAAGATATACTTATAGATTTGGTAATGAATTTTTTAAAAAACGAATAAGAGGTGATACTATGTCTCAAAAAAGTTATGATAATACTCCAACACTTTATTTGATACCAACGCCCATAGGAAATATGGAAGATATAACTATTAGGGCAATAAATACATTAAAAATGGTAGATGTAATTTTTTGTGAGGATACAAGAGTAACAGGACAATTATTAAAATATTATGATATAAGTAAGAAATTAATATCATCACACGAATATAACGAGACAAAAAATAAACAAAAATTGTTAGAGTATTTAAAGTCAGGACTAAATGTTGGACTTGTAAGTGATAGGGGAACTCCTATAATAAGTGACCCAGGTTATAATCTTGCAAGTTTTGCAATAGAAAAAAGTTATAATGTAGTAAGTCTACCGGGACCAACCGCACTTATTCCCGCACTAACTTCATCTGGAATAAGTCCTATGCCGTTTTACTATTATGGTTTTTTAAAACCACAGGATAGTGCGAGAAGAAAAGAGTTAGAGGGATTAAAAAATATAGATGCAACACTCATCCTATATGAGGCACCTCACCGCATAAATAAAACACTAATAGACTTGGGAAATATTTTGGGAAATAATCGTAAAATTTCTATTTCCCGGGAAATATCAAAAAAATATGAAGAAATATATAGAGGAACTATAGAAGAATTAATAAAACAAAATAATGAATACAAAGGAGAACTTGTAATAGTAGTAGAGGGAAATAAAGACTCATATGAATATAAAAATTTAACTATACAAGAACACATCAATCTATATATTAACGATGGAAAAAGTACAATGGACGCAATTAAAATAGTTGCAAAAGAACGTGGTATGAAAAAAAGTGAAGTATATGATTTGTATCACACTTCTAAAAAATGAGAAAAAAGTCGAAAAATTTTAATAATTTTATTCAAAAATTGAAATTTAATCCAAAAATAACAAAAAAAGTGTATTTTTTAAATTAAAATGTGATATAATATGCTGTGGAGGGAGAAAAATGAAAATATTAAAAGTAGTTGCTAATAACTTTAAACTATGTGAAGATAATTTTACAATATCATTTGTTCCTACAGCAAACAAGACAGAAGAAGATAAAGAATTTGAACTTCATGAGATAGCAGAGAATTTATATGTGTATAAAACATTGACCATAATAGGAAAAAATGCCTCTGGGAAAACTACTTCAGTTGATCTACTTTCCTTAGTTTACGATATTTTTTCAACGTTCAGAGTAAAGAATTCTTTATATATTTTTAAATACTGGAATTCTAAAGTAAGTTTGGATATTACTTTTTATCATGAAGGATATCTATATAGATATTTAACTGATATAACAAAAGATGATTCACTTAGTGATACTGTAATTTTTGAAAATCAAAAATTATATAAACGTGCTTATATGAAGACATATGCAAAAAAAATATTTGATTATGACAAGTTTGAAGAAATTTTTGTTAATGCAGAACTTCCAAAAGATACTTCGATTATATATTTACTATTAAAAGATATTTGTTTTAGAGGTATATATGTATCAGATTCTGATTCAGAGTACTATAATTTTTCAGCATTTTTCAATATTTATAATATGCTTGTAAATAGTCAAAAAATAATTGAATCAATTTTAAAAATGTTTGATGAGCATATTGATAATCTCGAAATGATTAATGAAAATAAATTTAAAATATATTATAAGGACAATACAACTAAAGAATTAACAAATAGACAATTATATGAGGTATTATCAAGTGGTACAAAAAAAGGCTTTGGACTATTTACATTTGTTGTATATTCTTTAATAAATGGTTGCGATTTAGTAATAGATGAAATAGAAAATCATTTTCATAAAAAGTTAGTTGAAAATCTAGTTAGTTTGTACAAAGATAAATCAGTAAACAAAAATAGTGCAACTCTAATTTTTACGACACATTATTGTGAATTACTTGATTTATTTAATAGAAGTGATAATATTTATATATCAAAATATGATGAAAAGATTAGATTAGAGAATATGTATTTAACTTATAAATTTAGACCAGAGTTATCAAAAAGCAGTAAATTTTATAGTAACGCCTTTAATACTGATGTAAATTATGAATCACTTATGAATTTTAAAAAAGAATTGATGTAATGAAAATACTTGTTATGTGTGAAGGCGCTAACGAGGAAAAAATAATTGAAATGCTTTTAGATAGTAATAAATTAAAATTTACAAGAGATGATTTAATAGGTAGAAAGCCTTACAATGTAAGACAACTTAATAATCCATTTATAAAAAGTGAATTAAAAAGGTATAACAGATGTGTCACTATATATAGAATTGGTGATAAACAAAGTGATAAATTAACAATACCTAAAGATTTAAAAAATATTGTTTTTAAAGAAAACATATATAAATATTGTACTAAACCAGAACTTGAAGTATTACTTATAATTAATGAGAAAATGTATAGTAAATATCAAAAATCTAAAAACTCTCCAAAAGAGTTTGCAAAAGGAAATATAATTTATAATAGAAGACATTTTGATCAATCTACTGATTTTTTAAACGATTATTATATAAATAGAATAGATAATTTAGTAAATAATTTGATAGAATATAAAAAGTTAAAAAAGCATGATAAAGATGAACTTTATGTTGCTGATTTATTAAAATAAGGATGTGATTTATGAAACTTATAGTAGGTTTAGGTAACCCCGGACTTGAATATAATAAAACTAGACACAATATAGGATTTATGTGTATTGATAGTATATCCAAATATTTTAATGTTTTATTAGATTCAAATAAATTTAATGGGTTATACACACAGTTTAACTATAATAATGAAAAAATAATTCTATTAAAACCTCAAAAATATATGAATTTATCTGGAGAAGTTATAAGGGACTTTGTAAACTTCTTTAAGATAGATACTAAAGATATATTAATAATATGTGATGACTTAGATACTCCTATAGGCAAATACCGTTTAAGATATAAAGGTTCTAGTGGAGGACACAATGGACTTAAAAATATAGAATTAAATTTATCTACAAGTGAATATAAAAGAATAAAAGTAGGTATATCAAATGATAAAAATAAAGATACAAAAGATTATGTACTTGGTAAATTTAGTAAAGAAGAGCTAGATTTAATTAATCCAATAATAGATGAAATGCCAAATATAATAATAGACTTTTTAAAACTACCATTTGATAATGTAATGAACAAATATAACAAATGATACTTAAGTATCATTTTAGTCGTGGAGGGAATACAATGAACTTTTTAAACAACATATTAACTAACCTTGATGGAAATTCCATATCAGGACTCACACCTGAACTAAAAGGACTATTCCTATATAAAAAGTTTAAAAAAGAAAATAGAAGTATAATATGTGTAACATCATCAATATATGAAGCAAATAGATTATATCAGATACTACTTAATTATACAGATAAAGTATCTTTTTTTCCGATGGATGACTTTTTAACTAGTGAAGCACTCGCAATAAGTCCTGAATTTAAGTTTACAAGACTAGATACTTTAAATAAAATATTAGATGAAAAAGAAATAGTTATAACAAACCTAATGGGATTTTTAAGATTCCTTCCTAATCCTAAAGACTATAAAAACTCTTTTTGTAAACTTAATAAAAATAGTGAGATAAAGATAAATGAGTTAGTTAGTAAATTATATAAAATAGGTTATAAAAGAGAGTCTATAGTAAATAAAACAGGTGAGATTGCAGTAAGAGGATTTATTATAGATGTATTTCCAATAAACTATTCTAATCCAATTAGAATAGAGTTTTGGGGTGATGTAATAGATAGAATTAGTGTATTTGATGTAGATACACAAATATCTAAAGATTCTAGAGAAGAAGTTATTATTACTCCTACAACAGAATTTATAGTAGATGAAGAACTAGATGAAGAATTAAAACAAAGAGAGATTATAAACTATATAAAACCTTCTAAAATATTAGATTACTTAGATAATCCAATACTTGTATTTGATGATAAATCAAGTATTAATACAAGTTATAAACTTCTAATAGAAGAAATAGAAGACTATAAAAAGACAAATGACTTAAATAAAAATACTAAGTTTATGTTTGAACTTGAAAACTCGTACAATTATGACACTATAGATTTAGTGCCATTTGATAATAAAACTAAATTAAATAGTATAAATTATGAGTCTTTTGAACTAGATAATTTTACTGGTAGTATGGAATCTATTAGTAAAAGATTAAACCAGTATATAAAGGATAAAAAGACAGTTATAATATGTCTTTCTGATAGATATAAAGTAAATAAAATAGAAGAAGAATTAAATAATAAAAATGTTATAATAACAAGTATAGATAACATAATAGAAAATAAAATAAATTTAGTAGTTAAAAAAATAAATAGTGGATATATAATAGGTAACTTTGTAGTAGTATCAGAAAAAGAACTATTTAATAAAAAAGAAAGTGGTATAGCATATAAATCTAATTTTAAAATGGGTTCTAAAATTAGAGATATAAATAAACTTAATATAGGGGACTATGTAGTACACTTCGCACATGGTATAGGTATTTATAGAGGTATTAAAACACTTACTAAAAATGGACTTAAAAAGGACTATATAACTATCGAATATAAAGATGCAGATAAATTATATATACCAGTAGAAAAACTAGAATTAATAAGTAAATACTCATCTAATGAAGGTGCAGAACCTAAAATAAATAAATTAGGTGGGACAGAGTGGGCAAAAACTAGGTTGCGTATAAAAAATAAAATTGAAAGTATAGCAGGGGATTTACTTAAACTATATTCAGAAAGAGAAATGGCTATTGGATATGCATTCCCACCAGATACAACAGAGCAAATAGAATTTGAAAAAGAATTTCCATATGAAGAAACTAAAGACCAATTAAAAGTAACAGAAGAGATAAAAAAAGATATGGAAAGAAGAGTTCCTATGGATAGACTTCTTTGTGGGGATGTTGGATATGGTAAAACAGAAGTCGCATTCCGTGCGATATTTAAAGCAATAATGGCTAATAAACAAGTAATGCTTTTATGTCCAACAACGATACTTTCCAAGCAACACTTCAATAATGCTCAAGAAAGATTTAAAGAATTTCCAGTTAGAATAGAACTATTAAATAGATTTGTTCCAGAAAAAAAACAAAATGAAATAATAAATGACTTAAAAGAAGGTAAAATAGATTTACTAATAGGTACACATAGAATATTATCTGATGATATAGAGTGTAAAAGACTAGGACTACTTGTAATAGATGAGGAACAAAGATTTGGTGTTAAACATAAAGAGAAGATTAAATCATATAAAAACAATATAGATGTTCTAACGCTAAGTGCAACACCCATTCCACGAACTCTCCAAATGTCTCTTGCTGGAGTTAGAAGTCTATCACTTATAGAAACGCCTCCAACAAATAGATATCCTGTTCAAACCTATGTGTTGGAAGAAAATCAAAATGTAATAAAAGACGCTATATATAAAGAACTCGCACGCAATGGTCAAGTATTTATTCTATATAACGATATAGCAACTATGGAAGAAAAGATGAATACCTTAAAGTATTTAGTTCCAGAGGCACGTATTATATGTGGTCATGGTAAAATGCAAAAAGATGAACTTGAAGATGTAATGTATAAATTTATGAATAAAGAATACGATGTACTTTTATGCACTACAATTATAGAAACTGGTATAGATATACCTAATGTTAATACTTTAATTATAATAGATGCAGATAGATATGGACTATCTCAACTATATCAAATAAGAGGTAGAGTAGGTAGAAGTAATAAAATTGCTTATGCATATTTAATGTATAATAAAGGTAAAGTATTATCAGATGTTGCTAAGAAAAGACTTAGTGTTATTAAAGAGTTTACAGAACTTGGTAGTGGTTTTTCTATTGCAATGAGAGACTTGTCTATTAGAGGTGCTGGAGATATATTAGGAGCTGAACAATCAGGATTTATAGATAGTGTTGGTGTTGAGTTATTCTTAGATATGTTAAATGATGAAGTAAATAAATTAAAAGGAATTCATACAGAAAAGGATAATACAGAGGCGCAGCCATTAATAGAAGTTGAGACTACTATAGATGATAAGTATGCTACTGAAGAAGATCTAAAGATAGAAATACATCAAAAAATTAATAGAATTAATTCTATTGAAACATTAGAAAGTACTAAGAAAGAACTTGAAGATAGATTTGGTGTACTTGATGAAAATATAATTATTTATATGTATGAAGAATTATTTGAAAAAGAAGTTCAAGATTTATCTATTAAGAAAGTTAATCAAACTAAGAACTTTATATCAATAACTCTATCAAAAGAATTGACTAAGAAAATAGATGGAGAACTACTATTCTTAGATGTAATCTCGCTTACACGTAAGTTTAGGTTTTCAATGAAAGATGATGAGTTAACAATAACTTTAGATATAGTAGGACTAGATAAACACTTTATATATTATTTAATAGATATGATAGAGATACTTAAAAAAGCTATAAAGACAGAATAAACTGTCTTTTTTGCATATATTTAATGTAAATGTACAAAATATTAAAGAAATATATAAAGAGTATTGCAAAATATTTATTTGCAAGATATAATATATTTGTAAGACTATGTAAATTGTTTACACTTATACTTTTAGATAAACTAACATTTAAAGGTAATGTTTTAGAAAAATCAATAATTTTTATAAAAAAATTTAGCTCTCCCCCTTGACAGGGGGGGGGGGGGGGGGGGATGATAAAATAAAAGTATAAGTATAAAATAAGGAGGTTATTATGAAAAATAAAGGTTTTACACTTATAGAATTATTAGCAGTAATAGTAATACTAGCTATTATTGCACTTATAGCTGTACCAATAATATTAAATATAATTGGTGAGGCTAAAGGACAGTCAGTTGAAAGGAGTATAGAATTATATGGAAATGCAATAAAGAATGCAGTAGCCGATTATTCATTAAAACACCCAACAGAAGAAGATATAACATTTGATGATATAAAAGATAGTATAGAATATGAAGGTTCTAAAGTAGAATGTGAAACACATGAAATATATAGCGATGGTAATATATGGTTAAAGGATTGTACAGTAAATGATAGCCCTGTAGAATATGAATATGGTAAAAAGATAATAATGCCAGGTTCATATTATGGATGGTGGCTAGTAGATGAAAATCTAACAGTTGGAGGATCTCTACCAAATGAATTATTACAAAATCCCCCTGAAGGAAAAGAGTTTTATTTGAAATTAGATACAGATGGAAACACAGTATCATCGGCTTATGCGTGTTTTAAAAGAAAAGGAAATGAATATTGCTTAAAGGGATATGATAAAGAGGCTTTTGAGGCTAATACTGAAATAATAAAAAATGCATTTAGTGATAAAGTTAATACTAATTCTTGTTCTTTTTCCGCCTCTAGCTCTTATTGCTATGTTGGATCGCTCAATGTCCACGCCTATTCTGATGGCCTTGTGGATGCGTTTGATGTCGTGAGCGATTGCCGTGTGGTTAGTGGTGGTACTTTCGCTTGTGTAGAGTAGTAGCCCTGCCCTCAGGGATCTTAGATCTTTGATCCCAATTTGCCGTAAGGCAAATTAAAGTGCTGAATGGTGTAGGTACAAAATGCTGATATCATTATAGTGATTAATTATATTATAAAAATATAGCAAAATAGACAGATTGAACTGTCTATTTTATTATGAATTTATCATTATCAACGTCTATTGTAATATTAGCTCCAAAAGATATATTATCTTCTATAATTGTATTAGCAAGTAATGTTTCTATATTTTTACTTATAAATCTTTTCATAGGTCTTGCTCCATACTTCTCATCATAAGAATTATCTATTATATATTTTTTAGCTTTATCTGTTAAATTAATAGATACATGCATATTAGAAAGTCTATTTTCTATGTTTTTAATAATATTATCTAATATATCATATAATACATCTTTAGATAGGCTATTAAATATAATAATTTCATCAATTCTATTTATGAATTCTGGTTTAAATGTATGCCTTAAGTCTTCCATAACTAGTTCATTTGAATTAATATCATTATTTAATATATATTCACTACCTAAGTTAGATGTCATAATTATAATAGTATTTTTAAAGTCAACTGTTCTACCTTGTGAATCAGTAATTCTACCATCATCTAGTATTTGAAGTAATATATTAAATACATCTTTATGTGCTTTCTCTATTTCATCAAAAAGTACTATACTATATGGATTTCTTCTTACTGCCTCGGTAAGTTGTCCACCTTCATCATATCCAACATATCCTGGAGGAGCTCCTACAAGTCTAGAGACTGAATGTGCTTCCATATACTCACTCATATCTATTCTAACTATGTGTTTCTCATCATCAAATAGTTCTGCTGCAAGTGTTCTTGCAACCTCTGTTTTTCCAACACCAGTAGGACCTAAGAATATAAATGAACCAATAGGTCTATTAGGATCTTTAATACCAGCTCTTGCTCTTTTTATAGCCTCACTTACAAGTTCTAGAGCACTATCTTGTCCTTTAACTCTTTTAGCCATATTTTCTTTTAAGTGAAGTAGTTTTTCTTTCTCACCACCAACAAGTTTACTTACAGGGATGTTAGTCCATTTAGAAACTATACTAGCAATAGATTCATCATCAACTACATCACTTAGTATCTCATTTTTATTTTTTTCATTTAATTCATCTAATTCTTTTTGTAGTTTAGGAAGTGTGCCATGCCTTAATATTGCAGCTTTTTCATAGTCGTAGTTATCTTCTGCTTTTTCTAGTTCAAAAGTGGCTTTTTCTATTTCTTCTTTCTTTTTATTTATTTTAACGTTTATATTTTTTTCTTCTTCCCAGTCGTTTCTTAGTTGTTGTTCTTTATCTTTTAACTTATCTAATTTCTCATTTATCTCATTAATTCTATTTTTAGATATTTCATCTTTTTCTTTCTTTAAAGCTTCTTTTTCTATTTGTAGTTGCATAATCTCACGAGTTAATGTATCTAGTTCTGTTGGAACTGATTCCATTTGTACTTTTATAGTTGCGCATGCCTCATCTACTAAGTCTATTGCTTTATCAGGCAAAAATCTATCTGTTATATATCTATCTGAGAGTGTTGCCGCGGAGATTAAAGCCTTATCTTTAATAGTTACACCGTGATATAACTCAAATCTAGATTTTAATCCACGAAGTATAGTTATTGTATCAAGTACAGTAGGTGCTTGAACTAATACTTTTTGAAATCTACGTTCTAGGGCACCGTCTTTTTCAATATATTTTCTATATTCGTTTAAAGTAGTCGCACCTATACATAGTATTTCACCTCTTGCTAACATTGGTTTAAGTAAGTTTCCAGCATCCATCGCACCTTCTAGTGCGCCCGCACCAACTATTAAGTGTATTTCATCTATAAATAGTATTATCCTTCCATCTGAGTCTTTTATTTCTTTTAATACTGCTTTTAATCTTTCCTCAAACTCACCACGATATTTAGCTCCTGCTATTAAGGCTCCCATATCAAGTTCCCATATTGTTTTATCTTTTAAACTAGTTGGAACATCTCCTTTAACTATACGAAGAGCAAGTCCCTCAACAATAGCAGTTTTTCCAACACCTGGTTCACCTATAAGTACTGGATTATTTTTTGTTTTACGAGATAGTATACGAGTTATATTTCTTATCTCTTCATCTCTTCCTATTACAGGATCTATCTTTCCATCTTTTGCAGCTTCTACAATATCACGTCCATACTTTTCAAGTACGTTTTGTAATGATTCACCATACATATTATTATCCATTTAAATCACCTCTATAAACATTATACTCATATTTTAGCACTTGTCAAGTAGGAGTGCTAAAAAAGATAAAAAAATAAAAAGGTGAGTGTTGCTTCCTATCCCTAGAGGAGGGAACATAAATTGTAAACTAAGACTTTTATAATGAAGGTTTACACTAATAGCAATAGATTTATAGCGTTCTATTTATTAGCAATAGTCATAAAAACTAGACACCCCATAGCAGTAATAGAGTGTTGAAATAAAAAGTCTGAAAGCAACATTCACTATATACATAGTAACACATCAATTATGTTTTGTCAAACTTAAAATTTTAAAAAAATTAGTTTGTTTGCTTGTTTTAATATATAGATATATAGTATAATTTAATAGGAATATTTAGTTAATTTAGGTACTATTCTCCTTTACTTAAAAGTGGAAGGAGGTGAAGTTATGAGAAAACAAGAAAAATATCTTTGTACTATCATAATACTCCTTATTATAGTGATTATAATCATTTTAATAAAAATAGTACCAACTGTATAGTCGGTACAAATCTAAAATTTAAGGATAGTACCTATCAGCAAAACTAGGTATTCCTTTTTTATTATATGAAGTTTCCCTCACTATATACATAGTAACACATCAATTATGTTTTGTCAAACTTAAAATTTTAAAAAAATTAGTTTGTTCGCTTGTTTTAATATATAGATATATAGTATAATTTAATAGGAATATTTAGTTAATTTAGGTACTATTCTCCTTTACTTAAAAGCGTAAGGAGGAGGTGAAATTATGAGAAAACAAGAAAAATATCTTTGCTCTATCATAATACTTCTTATTATAGTGATTATAATCATTTTAATAAAAATAGTACCAACTGTGTAAGTCGGTACTAGACTAAAAAAATTTTGGAATAGTACCTAACTCTTGAAAACTAGGTATTCCTTTTTTATTATATGAAGTTTCCCTTCACTACATACATAATAACACACCCCAATTTATTTGTCAAACTTAAAATTAAATAAAATTTATTATATAAATGTGTTGACCAAGCTTTCATAAATAGTATATAATTGTATTGATACATTTGGTTATAGTTTTTACTCTAGTCTTTATTTTCTGAAGATTGGAGGTGATTTCTATGGATAAAAAATCTATAGAAAGGATTAATTCTAATGGAATTAGTAATTGCTTTTGCAGTTATTGTATTATATACAATCATAGTCCTTAAAAAAGACTAACTTAAATGAAAACACCAAGTCAACTTGATTGTGGTGTTTTCGCTCAAAATATAGAGTAAACACTTGACCGAGAAAATCAAATGTATCCCTTTTTTATTATATGAAGTTTTCCTTCACTACATACATAATAACACACTCTAACTAGTTTGTCAAACTTCAAAATTTTAAAAATTAAGAATAAATATAAGTATTTAATACACAATAACTTTAGGAGGAAATTATGAAAGCAACTGGAGTTATAAGAAGAATTGATGATTTAGGTAGAGTAGTAATACCAAAAGAAATAAGAAAAAATTTAAGAATTAAAGAAGGAGATAATTTAGAAATATTTGTTCAAAA
>CANQAT010000013.1 GCA_947588925.1 uncultured Bacilli bacterium
AAGAATAACTAATATAATTATTCCCTTATTTTTTATGTTTATTCATCTATTTAAAGTATACTACTAGTTACTTTTGAAGTCAATAAATTTTCATTAGGATTGATTTTTCTTTACTTTTTATTGTATAATTATTAAGGTGATAGTATGGCTATTAAACATATTAAAGTTAGAAGATGGGTTAAAATACTAATCATTTTAATAATAGTGTTATCAAGTGTAACACTATATAGTAGGTTCATAGGTACTAAAGGATTAAATGTTAAAGAGTATAACATTGTTGATAAATCTATTCCAGATAATTTCTATGGTCTTAAAATAATTCATTTAACTGATATACACTATAAAAAAACTACTACTAAAAAGGATTTAGAAAATATTGTTAAAGAAATAAATTCTTTTAAGCCAGATATTGTAATATTTAGTGGGGATTTATTTGATAATAGTATATCCTATAGTGAAAGTGATTATAATGATCTAAAAGGAATATTAAATAGTATAGATTACAGCATTGGAAAATATGCAATAAGTGGTGAGAACGACTTAAAAATTGATAAATATGATGAAATCATAAATGAAAGTAATTTTATTAATTTAGATGATAATTATGAATTTATATATAGTAATGGTTCTGATCCTATTTTGTTAGTAGGCATTAGTTCAAATTATATAGATAATCACATAGAAAATACCATAAATTCAATTTATAGTAACATAAATACAAATTATAATTATTCAATATTAGTATTACATGAACCTGATTTCATTAATTATATAGAGTATAACAAATTTAATTTAATACTTAGTGGTCATTCTCATAACGGTCAAGTTAAATTGCCTTTCATTGGTGGGATTATTAATAAAAAATATGCTTCTAATTATAAAAATGAATACTATGTGCTTGGAAATACTAGAATGTATATATCGGGTGGTATCGGAACAAGTCAATATAAATTTAGATTATTTAATAGACCATCAATTAATTTATATAGATTAAGAAATAAATAAATTTCTTAATTTTTTTAAACATATAATTTATTGGTGGTGTGATGAAAGAAGCAGACAAAAGAGAAATAAATGCAATTAATATTCAGTTAATTGCTCTTGTAGTCGCACTGGTATCAGCTGTGATATCTATTATAATCACATATAACCAAAAATTAGATTTAGAAAATAAAGAAACGCCTCTTAATTCTAAAGAACTTTTTAATCTTACTTTGTTTAATAGAATATTAGTTTTAGTATTATCATTTGTATTTTTATATGTAAACTATGTGCTATATAAGATTTCAAAGGAAGAAAAAGAAGACTTAAAGTCATATATCCTTCAAATAATAGCCTCTATTTTTGTAATAATATCAGGTATAATTGCTTTATACGTTGTAGGACTATCTGAAACAGAAAATATTGTCGACGTAGAAAACCCAATAATATAAAAACAGTCCAAACGAACTGTTTTTTCTAAATAAATTTAAGTATTTCAAGCAAAATACTAACAATTCTATATTATTGTCCATTTACCAGTTTTTTTGCCATTATTTCTTTTAATAAATCCTTTTTCTTGCATTTCTTTCATTATTGATTTTACTGTTCTAAGGGACTTATTTATTAATTTAGCAATTTCTTCTTGCTTGATTGAATTATTATTTTTTATGATATTTATAATTGCTTGTTCCTCTAAAGTATATTTCTTATCATTTAAATTTTTATTATTTTCTTCCTGCTTATAATCTATATGGGTATATCTATTTTTTAGTTCATAATCAGCATCACTTAATAGATTAAAAAAGAATTTTTCTAAATAAGAGGTATCTTCAAAAATATTTTTTTCAAAATTTTTATAATTTGCTCTAACTAGTGCATTTCTAAAATACCAAGAATTTTCAGCAAACACATCATCGTTTATACTAAAGCCAAATGTTCTTAAATATTTTATAATAAAAACAGCAGTAGTTCTAGTATTACCTTCACAAAAAGGATGCACTTGCCAAATATTAGAAGTAAAACTTGAAATATGTTTTATTGATTGTTCTAAAGATAAATCTTTATACGAAAAATTTTTTTCTTGTTCTATATCATATTCTAATGCATCTTTTATTGTTTCAAAAGAAGAATAAATTACAGTATCATCATTTAATATCCACTCTTTTTTAGTAAAATTATAATCTCTTATTTTTCCAGCTTCTTTATATATTCCTTTAAACAACCTAGAATGAATGTTAATTAATTCAAAAACATTGAAATTAAAACTATTTTCACTTAAAATTTCTGCTATTCTAACTGAAACTTTATCTGCTTCCTCATTATCACTCTCTATTTTACGATTGTTTTCTATTTTATAATACTCATCTATTCTTTTTTTAGCTTCATCAATATTAATATTACCTTCAATGTGCTCCTTCGCAGTTTCTATTAAATATTTTGAAGGTTTTAATCCATCAACATCTTGAAGTCCAATAGCAGTTTCCCAAGTCTTTGCTTTTTCACTACTTTTAAGCTCACCTTGTTTAATGTATTCAGATAATTCAATATTCCAATTTTCGTCTTTATCCATATATCATTATCTCCTTTGATTATATCTATATTATAGCATGTATTTGATAATTATACAATAAATTAAAGTGCAAAAATTGCACTTTACTTTTGCACTTAAAAGAGAATCAAAATTGGTTCTCTTTTATCTTTTTCTCATCTACTGTAGTATTATATTTTTTGCTATACCATCTGATACCTTTTTTATGTTGTATTTTTAAATGTAATTATAATATCTATCTCTTTTTTATGTTTTCACTCACTCTTAAATGAAAACTTGCATAAACATTAATTTTATGATAATATGTATTTAGCAAGTGAACTTGCATATAATAAAAATGAGGAACATTTAATATTGCAAGTGAATGTCGCCTCTAAAAATGAGTTGACACTCTATCTAAGCAGATGAGTGTCTATTTTTTTATCGCTAATACCAGTAAGGCAGAGAGTAATAAAATTATAGTGATGAGCTTTAGAACCTTTATTATAAAAGTCTTAGTTTTCATTTTGCTACCTCCTTTCCCTTTTAGGATAAGAAGGCGACACCCAACAAAAATGTTCCTAGTTCAATTATATCAAATAAACATTTATGTAACAATATATTTTTAATATTTACTCATTATTTTCCATAAAAACTCTATACCCACTACTCACTATATAACTTATATAATTATTAATACTATATCGGTATATTTAAAACTTCTCCTATACTTATTGTATTACTTGTTAGATTATTTAGCCTTTTTATCTCATCTGGTGTTGTATTATATTTTTTTGCTATACCATATAGAGTATCTCCCCTACTCACTACATAATTTATATAGTTATTACTACTATTCGGTATATTTAAAACTTCTCCTACGTTTATTATATTACTTGTTAGATTGTTTAGTCTTTTTATCTCATCTACTGTTGTACTATATTTCCTTGCTATACCATACAAAGTATCCCCACTTTTTACTGTATATTTTATATAGTCATTACTACTTTTAGGTAGTCTTAAAACCTGTCCTACATTTATTGTATTGCTAGTTAAATTATTTAAACTTTTAATCTTATCTACAGTTGTATCATATTTCCTTGCTATACCATATAATGTATCTCCACTTTTTACTGTATAAGTTATATAATCATCACCATTATTATCTGTAACACATTCATTTAAATTTCCATATAGTGAGTTTAAAACTCTCCAAGTATTTGAACCTACTATTCCATCTGCAGTTAAATCATTATTAACTTGAAACCTTTTAACTGCGTTTAATGTCTCTAAATCAAAAATAGAATTAATAGGTCCAGTATAATATAAAAGTGCGTTTAGCTTAGTTTGTAAATCACGTACATATTCACCAGTATCTTGATACCTTAATGTTGGATAAATACTTATTGGCTCTACTACAGGACTAGTTAAATTATATAATTCCTCTTTTGTTTCATCATCCACTATTCCAGTTACACTAAGTCCATATTCTCTTTGAAATGCCATAACACCTTCTTTTGTAGATTCTCCAAAACTGCCAGTTATTAAAGCATTAAAAAATCCTAATATCTTTAACTTTTCTTGTAATATCTTAACACTCTCACCAGTATTTCCTAAACTTAGTTCATTCTTCATCAAACCACCTATAAAAATATATTCATTTATTTAATAAATATTTATATAATTAATTAGGTGAATATATGAATAATGGATATTTAAAAGTAAATGTATATAGCGGAAGTATTGCTAATCCTGTTAAAGGCGCACGCGTTACAATATTAAAAGATGGTCGTGTTATTACGAGTGTGGAAACGGATGAAGATGGTAAAACTCCAAGTATTACATTAGAAACTGTAAATAAAAAGTTCTCAGAAGAAGAACAATATAATACTAGACCATATGAAACTTATGATGTAATCGTAGAAGCGCTCGGTCTTACTAAAACTAGACTTGAAGGAGTTCAAATATTTGATGGAATAACTTCTATTCAAGATATCTATATGACATCAATAGATGAAAATAGTGGGACTGATTCATCTATTATATCTCCTAATACATTGTGGGGTAATTATCCGCCTAATATAGATGAAAGTAATACTGAAAATGAGATTGCTCCAATAGTTTTAAAACAAGTTTTAATACCTACAAATATAATCGTACACGATGGGGTTCCAAGTAATACAAACGCACCTAATTATACAGTACCCTTTATAGATTACATAAAAAATGTTGCAAGTAGTGAGATTTATAGTACATGGCCTACTGAAACAATAAAAGCAAATGTACTTGCAATTATATCTTTTACTTTAAATAGGATTTATACGGAGTGGTACAAAAGTAGAGGGTATGATTTTACTATAACATCTACTACTAATTACGACCAAAAATATACGAGAAACGGTACTATATTTGAACCTATTTCTAATATAGTAGATGAGATATTTAGAGATTATATAAGAAGTGGTATTAGAATGGAACCACTACTTGCTCAATATAAAAACGAAACTACTTTAGAGGGTGTATTAAGTCAGTGGGGCTCTAAAGATTTAGGAGATAAAGGTTATGACGCTCTTAGAATTTTAAGATATTACTACGGGAATGATATCAACATCTATGAAGCACAGACAACAGAAAACTACCCATACTCTTTTACAAGAACTTTAAAGATTGGAGATTGTGGTGAGGATGTGTATTTACTTCAAAATGCACTAAATTATATTAGAGGAAGTTATCCCGGAATACCAATGATTAAAAACCCAACTGGCTTATTTGATACTGAAACTAGTAATTCTGTTAAAAAGTTCCAAGAAGTATTTTCTCTTAACAAAACTGGTGAGGTAAACTATCAAACTTGGTATAAAATATCTTATATATTAACAGCTGTTACTGATTTAACTGAAAGTATTTATAATTAAATATATACTATTATTTGAAATATATAAGATGTTTTCCCTTTCAATTATCAAAAAATTAAAAAAATATGGTGTTTAATTATAATAAAAAGAGAATTATCTCTTTTTATTATAATTCTACTATTATTCTTTATAGTAATCACCTTACTATTTAAATGATAAAGACATCTGATTTCAACAATAGTTGATTTCAGATAGTATCCTATAAGGGACTACATCTGATTCCACAAATCAAATGTATCCTTTTTTATATATGCAAATTTCCTTTGCCATATTCATTATATAATATTTATTAATTGTTGTCAAATAGTTCTATTTAATCACCTCTCACATATAATTTATTGGTGATAATATGGATATAAAAGTAGGAGATTATGTAACACGCATATCTCATAAAAACGATATGATATTTAAAGTTATAAGTATTGAAGATAATACTTGTTACTTAAAAGGAGCAAATATCAGACTTTATGCAGATAGTGATATAGAAGATTTAGTTAAAGTAAGTTTTAAAGAAAGTGATGACTCTGATGTAGTTGAAAGAATTAAAGATAGTACTAATTTAGACCGCGATGACTACTTTTATCTTCCGGGCAAAATATTACACATAGATGGTGATAACGAGTATCTAGATAGATGTTTAAAATACTATAACAACGTCAATTTAATGGCTATGGGAATATGTGAAGATGAAAGTGAAGTTCCAAACAAAATTAGAGAATATTTAGAAGAATATAATCCAAGTATTTTAGTTATTACAGGACACGATGCCTATTATAAGAAAAAAGGTAGTATTGGAGATATAAACAGTTATAAAAATAGCGCTAACTTCGTTAAGGCTGTAAAAGAAGCAAGACGTTATGAAAAAAGCCATGATAAACTTATTATAATAGCAGGTGCATGTCAATCTGATTATGAAGAGTTAATAAGAGCAGGAGCAAATTTTGCTTCTAGCCCAAAAAGAATTAATATACACGCACTAGACCCGGCTATTATTGCTAGTCGTATGAGTTTAGCAGATATAAATAAAGATATAGATTTAAAAGATATAATTGCAAGTACAAAATATGGTAAAGAAGGGATTGGTGGGATTATTACTAAAGGTACTATGTATGTGGGGTATCCAAGATGACAATATCGAGTGTTAAAAAGGACCTTTTAGAACACCTAGGAGACGTTGTGTCTATTAAATATAGTTTAGGTAGAAATAAATATGAAGAATATGAGGCTAAAATTAAAGAGTTATACGATTATGTTTTTTTAGTGGACACTGATTTAGGTACTAAATCTTTTACATATATAGATGTAATTACAAAGGTTATTAGAATTGACTATTAAAGGGAAGTGTGCTATAATCTTTCTTACGGGGTCGTCTAGTTTCGACGGGTATATTTGAGTAATGACTGCAAGTCGTAATGTAATACGTTAAAACAAAACTTAAAATAACTGGAAACAGAAATCAATTAGCTTTCGCTTAAGAATAGAAGGCTGCTTCTTTAAGTATTTGCCTACGGTACTTATATGAGGTTCGACTTAGTAAGATATATTATTACGATGTCTATAAGTAATAATGAATTTTATAGACTTACTATTAAATTGTTTGTTGATTAACTTGTTTAATAGGAAATATATTAATCAACTAAACTTGTAGAGGTTGTTATGTTAATATATTCGGACAGGAGTGCGATTCTCCTCGGCTCCACCAGATTTGATTGATACTCGAACTTTTATGGTTCGAGTTTTAATATGTCTAAAATTATGATATAATTTTTATAGATTAAAAGGATATCAAGAAAGAGGTTATTGTATAATTATGAATACTATAAATATAACTAACGCAAAAGAAAATTTATTTCAATTAGTATCAGATGTAAATATTGGTTTTAATCCTATTACTATTGTAAACAATAAAGGTAAAAATGCAGTACTAATATCAGAAGATGAATGGAAAAATATTGAAGAAACATTGTTCTTATCTAGTATTCCGGGATATGTAAAAACCATTAATCATATAAAAAATAGTGAAGATTGGGATAATGCAACGGAATATAAAAAAGATGAAAAATGTTAATTATATAAATAATTCAAAAAAAACTACTCAAGTTAGTAGTTTTATTTTTCTTTGATTTTTTCAAGAACGAAGTATTTGCACTCATAACTACATAAATTTTTTATATAGTCATCTTTAAACTTTATATCATTTATTTTATTACATATCTTGTTTAATTTATTGCAAAAACCTTTAAGTCTTAGTTTTCCATAAGACCAATCCCCTATTATGTAATCATATGGCTCAAAATAATCTGTATATTTTTCTTTGAATTCAGCTTCATCAAACCCATCTTTATACTCTTCTATTAGTTTATATTTATTGTTATCTATCTCTATCATTTGTACTCCTTTTTAAATGCCGCACTGACCTCATTATATTTATCTAAATTAGAACCAGAATTCCAAGTCATATATCCACCAGTAAGCCCGTTGTCATATAGAGCCTTAATCTCATCTGATACTTTACTTGCGTCATATACTACACTTGGTGTCTTAGTAGAGTTATATGTTTGTATCCAAGTTCTAACTACAGCTGGTGTTGGAATCTTCTCTTGTTTAGACACTACATACTTACTCCACTCATTCAATAATTTATAAGGAACAGTCCATACAACCTCTTCTATTCCATACTCATGTGCATTAAAGTGATCTGGATAAGGCATACCACTTATAACATCAGCAACATTAGATATCGCAGACCAAAACTGTCCATAAGCAGTAACATAGTTTGACGCACTTTCCCCAAATACATCTATTGATACATAACCACCAACACTGTGTATTTCATCACATGCATACATAACAAAGTTTTGTATTGCCTCAGCTTTTTCTTCATTATATGTATTTTGAAGGTTAATTACTCCCTCTTTTTCTAAATTAGTAGTCCTATCAGGAAATCTTACATAATCAAATTGTATCTCATTAAAACCTATCTCAGTAACAGCTTCTTTTGCAAGTTCAATGCTAAATTCCCACACATATCTATTATAAGCAGTTGGCCAGTAAGAACCATTGTGACTAAATGGCTCACCATTACTACTCTTAATTGCGACCTCTTTATGATCATTTACAAAATAGGAATCCTTAAATGTAGTTATTCTACCTATTACATAAATACCAGCTTCTTTAGCTTTCTTTACATATGATTTATAATCTTCAAAACTGTTTAATGCCCTATTATAATTAGTTATAGAATATTCTTTCATAACTGGTGAATTATAAGCAGGAGATGTATTATCTTTTATATCGATTACAAAAGCATTAATATTATTACTTTTAGCAAATTCTATATATTTATCTATATTCCTTACAGCAGCGCTATTTATATATAAAGCCCTAACTTCATCTGGCATTTTATTATTTTCAAACTTAGGTTTTTCATATGGATAATAGTCTAGTTCACTTGCAGTACCGCCATTAAGACTGTTTCCCATTTTAGCAAGATATTCTTGTAATCCATTTTGATCATACACCTTATCTGCTTCTTCTTTAGTATTTACTAAGTACTTACCATATACATAACCTTCAGTATCTCCATATTTTATCTTATATCTATTTACTCTACCGCTTTCATCAATACTATTAAATCCAAGTATTTCAAGTCTTTCTCCCTTTTTTATATAAGATAATATCTTGGATGAGGAAGAATCTTTATATACTGTAAGATTAGTTCTAACAAACATTTCTTTCTCTTTTACTACATTGTTTTTATCTTCAACTAAGTTATTTTCATCTATTAAATAGTATTCATCGTTATATTTAATTTTTATATATACCTTGTCATCCTTTTTTTCTTTAGTATCATATGCTTTTACTATAGTTCCACGATTTATACTAATAGATTCATTAAACTCTAAATCATATAAAGTAGCGCTTGTAGTATTACTTGATACAAACATATCTGTTAAAGTATCTACACTACCACCTTTTTTAAATAGTAATAGTAAAGCTACTATTATAACGATTAATATTAATAAATAAACAAAAATACTCTTTTTTAATCTTCTTCTTTTTTTCACACTGCTCACCAATTATAGTATAGCACAAATTAGTTTTTTTTACACAATTTATTTTTCAGTAAACAAAAAATGTGTATGAATTTACACATTTAAGCGACTTTATGATAATCTAATCGTAATTTATCTGCAACGGTTACTATGAATTCTGAATTAGTAGGCTTAGCCTTATCAATATCCACACTATTTCCAAAAATTTCTTCCATTAAATCCCAGTTGCCTCTATTCCAACTAACCTCTATAGCATGTCTTATTGCTCTTTCTACACGAGATACTGTAGTATCAAATTTTGCGGCTAGTTCTGGATACAATTCCTTAGTAATGCCACCAATCATATCTGGATTTTCAAATATTAGTCCAATACCATCTCTTATATACTGATATCCTTTAATATGTGATGGAATACCTAATTCGTGCAATATCTTAGTAATGGCTATTTGAAGATTATTATATCTTAAATCTATATTTTTACTATCCTGTTTTTTATTACAACAATCAAGTATTCTCTTTTCTAAATCATCAAAGTCAAATGGTTTTAATATATAATAATTTACACCATAATCTGATACTTCCCTAATTACTTCCTGAGTATTATAACTAGTTGCGACTATTACTTTTTTATCTAAATTTCTTTTTTTCATCTCTTCTAGTACATATAACCCGTCTTTATTTGGCATTATCAAATCTAGAATTATTACATCATATATATCTTTTTCTATTTTCTCAATTCCTTCCACACCATCACTTGCTGTAGATGAAATTTCTACTTCTTTACTACTTTTAAAGAACTCCTTTACTGCTTCGATTAACTGCGTATTGTCATCTATCATAAGAACTTTAATCTTACTCATAATCATCTTCCTTTTCTATTATAATTATACAACACACAACACAAAGCTTCTAGAGTTTATTTTAGCTAGTTTTGTCATTAATTGTCGAAATAACAAGAAATATGTTTTAAGAAATTTTTTCGATTATTTCTAAAAATTGATTTGGATTTATGCTTGCTCCTCCAATTAAAAAACCATCTAAAATATCTATTTTATTTAAATTAACTATATTTTTTTCGTTTATACTGCCTCCATATATAACTTTAATATCTTGTTTATACATCTGTTTAACTAGTTGTTTTATATAAATAACAGTACTTGTTATATCTTCTATACTTGGAACTTTGTTAGTACCAATAGCCCATACTGGTTCATAGGCTATTATTACATTAGATAAATCAGAGACATTAAATAGTGAATCTCTTATTTGCCTTTTTATAACTGAGTCTTTCTTTAATAGTTTAAATTCTTCTAAAGTCTCACCAATACAAAGAATTACTTTCATTTTCGCATGCAAGGAAGCTCTTATTTTATTATTTATATCTATATCGCTTTCATTAAGCTTTATTCTTCTTTCGCTATGCCCTACCATAACATATTTTACACCTATACTAGAAAGTTGCCTAGCAGATATTTCTCCAGTATATCCTACATCAAATGAACATACATTTTGACTACCTACACTAAAATTATAATTTAAAAAATATGGAATATAAATGTAACTTGGACATATTACTAAATTTTTATTATTTACATTTTTAAATTGATTTAAGTAATTGGATATCTCACCAAATCTCATATTCATTTTTATATTCCCAACAATAAGTTTATTGCCCATGAAAACCTCTTTTTATCGTATTTTTTAATCTAGCCATAAAGGATTTATCTTTTTTTAGTGGTCTACCCTTTAAAGCAAGTCTATATACATCTAAAACTCTCTCCGCAAAATATTTAGATGAATATGTACCAGAATTTATCCTAGCTTGAGTACCCATTTTCTTTCTTTTTTCATCACTACTTACAAGCTCTAACATCCGATTTACATATTCCTTTTTACTATCAAATAAATATCCTGTAAGAGAATCTATCACTACATTTCTAAAACTTTCATCATTTAAAGCTACTACTGGAAGTGAAGAAGCCATTGCCTCTATAACTGTAAGTCCTTGTGTTTCTGTATGGGAAGCTGTTACAAATATGTCAGAAACATTATAATAAATAGGTATTTCATTCCAAGGAACTCTTCCAGTAAATATTACATTATTTTCTATCTTACATTTCTTAGCAAGTTTCTTATATTCTTCTAAATCAGGTCCATCGCCTACTATTAAAAGTTTACAATTTTTATATTTTTTTACTATATTAACATGATTTTCTATTAAAAAATCAACGCTTTTTTCAGAGGCAATCCTACCAACAAATAATACGACTACGTCTTTATCATTAATACCTAAATTTTTTTTCATTTGATTTAGTTTTTCTACGTCAATTTTTTCTCTATAAAATCTTTCTGTTTCAATTCCAGTTGGTATTATATGCACATTTCTATCATATTTATATTTTTCTTTAAATAAATCATAAGTTTTTTTAGTTGGAACAATTAATTCTTCTATAGTTTTATCGCAGTAAAACTTAGTTAAATACTCAACTATTTTCTTACTAGATTTATCAAAATATCCTTTAGTAATATAGTGTACATAATCTTCATACATAGTGTGATACGTATGAACTACTGGTATATCGAATTGCTTGCCTATTACTCTAGCAAATGTTCCTATACCAAATTCAGTATGAGTATGAATTATATCCAAGTTCCAATCTTTTATAGTATTTACTGCCTTTATTGGATAAAAAGTAGTAAGTCTATAATCATATATTCCTGTTGGTATACCCGGTATTCTAATAATTCTACCGTTATCTTCAAAATGGTATTTCATGTCATCAGGATTTACTGTAACAATAAATACCTTATGTCCTTTTTTTCTCAAGGCATTTTCAAGCATTTGAATACTTGTAGATACACCATTTATAAATGGAGGATATGTATCTGTAAATATCCCTATTCTCATTTTTTCACCTTCTTTAACAAAGTAATTGCGCCTACTATCATACCAAAATAATAAGTTATAAATCTCCATACAAGCATCATAGCTGATAATGTACTTCCTGTAACAAAATGTCCATAAAATTGTACAAAGCCAAATTCAAGCCCACCAGTTCCTCCCGGAATAGGTACAAATGAACCTATAACCATAATATAAGCACTTGTAACTATCGCAATACCGGGGTTGAATGCATTAAATTCACCCATTGAATATAGAACAAATAAAGGTATTAAATATAATGAGGCAAGTGCGATAAAATTATATAGTATATTGGATAAAAAGCTCTTTTTATCTTTTAAAAGTATTTTCGCACTTTTATTAAATCTACTGATGTTTTGATCCCACTGTTCTAATTTCTTTTCTTTATCTTTTACTATTTTTAATTTAGTTAAAATAGTTATTCCAATATTAATTAAAAATTTATTTAGTTTTTTAGAGAAAGCTACGACAAACATAATTACTATTATTAATGTATTTATTATGAAGCCTAAAGTAACTAATTGTTTTAAAAGTACTACTTTATCAAATATATTAAAAATACTATTAGATATTATAGCCATAAGTCCAAGTATAACGAGTGCGATTTGATATACAATAAAATTTTCTAAAACAACGCTTGTTGCCTCTGCATACCCTAGTCCAACTTGCTTTAAATAATATATTTGATATGGTTGTCCACCTGTTGCAAACGGAGTAATCGCATTAAAGAACTGTGTTCTTAATACTAGTTGAAAAGCTGATGAAAATTTAAAATCCTTATGCATTTTCTTACAAAAATTATACATAGGATACGCTCTAAATATCCAAAATATAAAGAGGAATAGAAAAGCTATAAGCAAAAACCAGATGTTCATTCCAAATATTTGAGATACTGTTTCAACAAAATTATCTTTTAAAGAAAAGTATAGTACGAGAATAGTTATTAATATTAAAACGATTATATTTAATTTCTTTTTCATATCATTTATCAATTGCCTCTATTCCGGGCAATTTTTCACCAGCTAAAAATTCTAAAGAAGCCCCTCCACCTGTTGATATGTGTGTAAATGAAGACTTATATCCAAAATTTATAGCTGCAGACGCAGTATCCCCTCCACCTATTATTACAGTTTTTTCTTTATCACTCAAATATTTTAATATTTCTTTTGTGCCTTTAGAATACTTTTCTACTTCAGAGTAGCCCAAAGGTCCATTCCAAATTACAGTATTACACTTATCTAATATATTTTTAAACTTTTCTATTGTTTTATCACCTATATCAAGTCCCATATCATCGTTATCAAATTCATCATTATTTTTAAGCTTAATATCTACACCAAACTCTTTAGATACTATAGAATCCATTGGAAGTATTATTTTTTCTTTATGATTTTTTAACATATCTTTACAAAAATCTATTGAGTCATTATCTATTAGTGATTTACCTATATTAAAACCTAGTGAGTTTAAGAATGTATATGCCATTGCCCCACCTATTAATATATAATCACATTTATCAATAAAATTTTTTATGATACCTATTTTATCTGTTACTTTTGCCCCTCCTAGTATCAAGGCAACTGGTCTTTTTGGACTATTTAGAGCAATACTCAAATTTTTTATTTCATCTTCTACAAGAAATCCTATACCACTAGGCAAATTTGAAGCTATACCAACATTAGACGCATGACTTCTATGGGAAGTAGCGAAAGCGTCATTAATAAAAATATCGCCAAGTGAGGCCCAGTACTCTCCTAAAGCCTTATCATTACCAGATTCAAGTTTACCGTTTAAATCCTCAAATCTTGTATTTTCCAAAAGAAGTACATCGCCGCTTTTTAGATTGTTAATATTATCCTCTAACTCTTTACCTCTAGTTGAAGCTACAAAGATTACTTTTTTATTTAATAGTTCACTTAGTCTTTCACTAACTATTCTTAGTGAATATTTTTCTTTATCACTTTCTTCTTTAATTCTACCAAGATGACTCATAAGAATTACTTTTGCGCCCTTTTCTTTAGCATAATTAATTGTCTTTAAACTCATAATTATTCTGTTATCATCTAATATTTTATTATCTTTGATAGGTACATTAAAATCAACTCTTATAATAACTTTTTTATCTTTAAGTTCAAAATCTCTTACACTCTTCATTTTACCACCATTATAATTTTATCATAATTAGCAAATTAAATCCACAAAATAAACAAAAGTAATATATTTTTTATTAAGTTGTTTTTAAAATTATTTTATTGTATAATTTAAAGGGTGGGTACTATGGAAGTTAAAATAGTTAATGCTTTAAGTGATTTGGGCGTTGATGTAGATGGAACTTGTGATGGACCATTAGTTATAAGTAAGAATTTAAAAGGATTAAATAGTATTAATATAAATAAAATAAATACTATAAAAAGCAAAGATAAAAAAGATTTAAAAAAGAATTTGGAGAGTGTTAATGCATTTAATAGAATATTATATGATAACGTTTTAAAAATTATGAAAGATAGAAATTTTCCAATAATTATAGGCGGGGATCATAGTGTATCTATAGGAAGCGCTCTTGCAAGTCAAAAAGTAAATAAAAATTTAGGTATTATATGGATTGACGCACATATCGACTATAATACTTTTGAGACTACTATTACCGGCAATATGCATGGACTTCCCCTAGCCGCAATAAATGGGATTTGTGGAGATTTAACTAAGTTTTATAATGGGGACTATATCAATCCTAAAAATACCGTAGTAGTTGGTTATAGAGCTAATGAAGAAAATAAAGAAAAAGAATTAGATAATATTAAAAAAATGGGAGTTACAGTATATACTTGTGAGGATATTAAAAAGTATGGAATTCAAAGTATCATGAATAAGGCTATTAATATAGCAACGCTAAATACTAATGGCATCCATGTAAGTTTTGATTTAGATGTAATTGATCCAGAGCTAGCTCCCGGTGTGTCGATACCTGAAAAAGATGGGATAAATTTAAAAGATTTAGATAAAATAGTTAATACGCTAAAGGACAATATAAACATAATTAAATCATTTGATTTAGTTGAATTTAATCCAAGATTTGATATAGATAATAAAACTCTTAATATAGCGCTACGTATATTAAATAGTTTAATAGAAAAAATAAAAGACTACCAATTACAGTAGTCAATTTTATTTTAAATATTATTTATATTTGAATAGGTAATATTTATATTATAATCATAACTATAATAATTCTTTAAATCTATAGTAACACTCTCAATATAATCCAAACTTTGAACAGAAATATCAACTGTAATATCATTACAAGAATTTTCTAAACACTCATTATCTATATTTAATAATTCAAAGTATTCTTTTACTTGAATATTATATATAGTTTCTTCTTTGCCATCCTTGTATGTGGTTTTTTTAACAAATTCGCTATTATCTATTAATTTTTCTATATTCCAATAAGAAAACATTTCTATTTCAAAATTTATTTCTTCACCGTTAGTCAATGAATAAGTTGAACCATCCCATATACCAGATATTTCCTCTTTATTTATATTATCATTTATTATATATTTGAATTCATAACTTTCTATTATATCATCACTTTCGTTATTAACTGGATTATAAACAGCTTTATCACCAGTTCTTATTAATAAAATAACGAAAGCAAAAAATACGGCATATATGACTAAAAGAGTTATAGATCTTTTTTTTGGATCTTTTAAATTTTCTTTTATACTTCTAAAAAATTTCATACTAATCAACAATCTTTCCAACTAAAGAATTCTTAATACCATTTAAGAAATTTTTTGCATTCATCTTAGATTTACCCTCTGGTTGTACAACGGTTAATACTATAACACCATTGCTTGTTTTAACCCCTATTCCTTCATTATATATTTTAACTATTTCTCCATTTAATTTTTCTGGATAATAATCATCTGCAATAATTGATTCAAAAACTTTAATTCTTTTTCCATCAAGCATTAAGTAAGCGCCCGGAAAGCTATTTAATCCTCTTATTTTATTATATACTTCTTGACTTGTTTTACTGAAATCTATTTTCTCATCCTCAGGTTTTATTGTGGGAGCGAATGTCGCACTTGAACTATCTTGAGGTATTCTTTCATTTGTACCTTCTATAATACTTGGAAGTGTTTCTATAAGTAACTCACTACCTAATTTACTTAATTTATCATGAAGAGTACTAGCGGTATCTGTTTTTAGTATCTCTATTTCTCTTTGTTTAATAATATCTCCATCGTCCATACCTTTTGCCATATACATAATCGTTATACCAGTTTTAGTAAAACCATTCATAATAGCTCTATGTATAGGAGCTCCTCCTCTTAACTTTGGAAGAAGGGATGCATGTACATTTATACAGCCTAATCTTGGAGCGTTTAATAACTCTTCAGGTAGTATTTGACCGTAAGCACACGTTATTATTAAATCTGGATCAAGGTCAATTATCTCTTGATATTCCTCTTTTATTTTGTTTAGTTGAATTACTAAAATATCGTGCTTTTCCGCAAGTATTTTTACTGGAGGCTTTGTTATTTTATAATCTCTACCAGATACTTTATCTGGTTGCGTTACTACTGCCTTTACTTTGTAATTTTTAATTAAAGCCTCAAGCACAGGAACACTAAATTCTGGCGTTCCCATAAAAACTATTTTTAATTCTTTTTTTACTTCAACATCTTCAATATTCATTTTATCACCAACTATATTATACTATAAATATTAAAATATTAAAACATGTATTGGAAAACGTGTACTTAATACTTTGCATTTATTTATATTTATGCGTGATATAATTAATTAAGGAGGTACATATGCCAACTGAGTTTAAATTATATGTTGAAAATAAAGAAGATTTATTTCAAAATAAAAGTAGAGAAGAAAAAGCTAAGATAATACCAGAAATGGTTGAATATGCTATTAAGCATGGAAATAAACCTGCAGCTAGATATTATAATACATATCCATCAACAGTAAGAAGATGGGTACGAATATACGAAGAAAAAGGAATAGAAGGTCTAAAATATTAGCCTTCTATTTATTTATAATACCTTTTATTTTTGACTTTATTCTTTGCATTGCATTATCTATTGATTTTTCATCTTTATCTAAAATCTCAGATATTTCTTTATAATTAAATCCTGATATTAAAAGAGTAAATACTTGTTCTTCTAAATCAGTTAAAGCTTCTTTTATTTTTTTCCTTAAAGTTTCTTCAAGTTCTATATTTATTAGAGTTTCTTCTGGGTTAAAATCTTCAGATTTGATAAATTTATTAAGAAAGTTATTTTCATCATCATAAGATATCGATTCATTTAATATCTTATTTTTGTTTCTATTAGAGGCAATTACTACGCTTAAAATCTTTCTTTCTATACATTTTCTAGCATATGTATAAAAAAGAATATTTTCCATCTCTTGATATCTTTCTATTGCGTGGTTTAATCCTATCATGCCTTCTTGTACTAAATCACTTTTCTCAAGCCCATTATTTTTACAAAAAGGAAGCATTTTAGTAGCTACTTTAATTATCAATGGTTCATACTTTTTAATTATTATATTGTTTGCTTCTTCGCTACCTTCATAAATATACTCTAAAAGTTCATAATCATTGTAATCTTTATAATCCATAACAATCTTCCTTTCAATTTACCATTCTCTTGAATGTATCTAGACTATACTCGTTATATACATACATTCTAGGCAATAAATATGGATCATCACCTACTTTTACATTTCCATAATTAGTAGTAAATGCCATAGTATATCCTGCGTCTTTTAATAATTTAATAGAATGATTTGTGTATTCGCCAAAAGGATAAGCTAAATATGTAGTTCCATTTAAAATCTCCCTAGACTTATTTAAGTCATCTAATCCTTCATTATAATCCACACACTTAAATAATCCACCTTGACCCCCGCTACACCTGCCTGTTATATGCATATTATTTGTATGTGAATGTATCTCTACATAATCAGTCTGCTTTTCTAAAATATTTGGATCCCAAGATGTTATGGCAAATAAAGTGGCATTTACTTTATATTTTTCTATTATTGGATATGCGAGTTTAAATACAGTACTATCGCCATCATCTATAGTAAGTACAACGCTATTTTCTTTTATTTGAACTTTGCCATTTACATAGAGCTCTAAATCTTTCATTTTTAAAGTCATGAAGTTATTATCTGTTAAATATTTTAGCTCACTTTCAAATTTATCAGTTCTAATTGATATAACTGTTTTCATATCTTCATAATTGTTATGTGTATGGAAGAAGTGATACAAAAGAACTGGTATACTTTTAGCATTCTTTTCTTCTGTATTATTAGATGATTTTAAAGTTACATCATCTTTTTTTAAATATACTATTTCATTATTAAATTCTACCCCAAAGTAGTCGTCTTCCTTTATATAAATAGGTAGATCATACCCACCATTTACCTGATATAAAAGGTTAAAATTTTCATCATAAAATGAAGTTTTATTCTTTGTTACACAATTTTCATTAAACACTATATAATTTTTATAATAAGTATCTTTTTCATCTAGTGAATCTACCTTATCAACATCAGCAAAGTATACATAGTGTCCATCAAACAACTCTAATTCAAAATAATCGTCTTTTTCATCTGTGATATCCTTATCTTTTAAAGAAATTTTTACATCTTTACTTATTTTTCCTATCACATTTTTATTAGAGTCATAAAGATTAGTATTATTTTTAATTTTGACATATTTATTATAGCTTTGTTTAATGTTTGATATATATTCTTCTCTTTCAAGAGACTCTACTTTATTTTTATGAACTATTAAAGTGAATATAGTACTTAATACTAATAAAACTATTACTGATAATATTATTATTTTCTTTCTCACATTTACCTCATATTCTTTGTCTTATAGCCTCAAATATAATTATTCCTGTTGCGACTGAAGCATTTAAACTATTTACTTTACCATTCATCTTAATACTTGCAATAAAATCACAGTTATCTTTTACAAGTCTGGACATACCGCTACCTTCATTACCGCATATTATAGCAGTTTTACCTTTATAATCTAAAGATTTATAATCAGTTCCATCCATATCTGTTCCAAATATCCAAAAGCCTTTATCTTTTAAAAGTTTAATAGTGTTTACAAGGTTTGTAACACGCACTATTTTCATGTTTTCAGTAGTACCAACACTAGTTTTTATAACTGTTGGATTTACTTCTACTTGCCTATCAGAAGGTATTATAATACCATCTACTCCTGCAGCTTCACATGTTCTTATAATTGCTCCAAAGTTATGTGGGTCTTCTATGTGGTCTAAAATAACTATTAAAGCATTTTCTTTTATGATATCATCTAAGTTCGCATATTTATAGTCTTCTACTTTAAGTATTATACCTTGGTGAAGCGCACTTACTTTTTTATCCATATCTATTTTAGATAACACTTGATAACTTATATTTTTACTTTTTATTTTATTTAATAACTCTTTATCATTAAAGTTATTTTGTATAAATGCTTTTTCTATTTTTTTATTACTATTTAAGTATTCTAAAGCGACATTTTTACCGTATATATACATATATCCTCCATTTATATAAAGATTATACCATTTATTTTAATATTTTTAAACAATTTTATTTAGTATATAATCCATTATTTCATCTATTCTATCTATATTATTTTCATAGTAAAGATAACCTATTAATGCCTCTAGTCCAGTCGCATACTTATAAGTTTGAATATCACAGTTTTTAGGTTTATGATTATTTTTATGATTTCTTGCGCATTTAACTATATTCATCTCTTCTAAAGTTAAAAAGTTGTTATCTATCATATCTTTTAAAATACTAGCTTGTCCTTTCGCACTTACATATTTAATAGCTTCACTTTGAAGAGTATTTACTTTAGATATACCTTTATCTATTAAATATTTTCTTATATAAGTCTCATAAATTGAATCGCCTAAATAGGCTAAAACTAACATATTTTTATTCATATCTATCAAACGTAATCCCTTTTATTATACCACTTTTTATATCGTTCATAACTATGCTATATACTTTATCATAATCAACTAATCCGCCTTTTATAAGACATCCTCTTTTTTTACCTATTAAATCTAGTGTAAGTTCTATATCGCTATCCACACTATCTATTCCATATCTATCTTTTAGTATATTATTATAGTATTTATCTAAAGTATTTAGTATATATATAACTACTTTATCAAGTGGCAAAATATTCTCTTTTATAGCAGTTAAACTAGCAAGATTAAAAGCAACAGTATCACTTTCTATTTTAGGCCAAAGTATACCCGGTGTGTCTAAGAGCTCTATATCGTTATTTACTCTAATCCAATTTAGATTTTTAGTGATACCTGGAGTATTTCCAACATTAACTACCTTTTTACCTGCAAGTCTATTTATTAATGTACTTTTACCTACATTAGGAATGCCTACTACTAAAACTCTAGTCTTTCTTTTTGTCATTCCCTTTTCTATTCTTTTTTTATTTTCTTCTTCCATTAATTTATTTGTTAAGTTTATTAAGTTATTTAAGTTGTTGTTGCTTTCTAAATTAAGTCCAATCACACTATATCCTAAAGACTCATAATATTTAATCCACTTATTTGTTTCATTCATATCACATAAATCAATCTTAGTCATTATAAGTATTCTTTTCTTGTTTTTAAGTAGTTCATCTATATCTTTTATTTTAGATGAATAAGGCATTCTTGCGTCTATAAGTTCATATACTACATCTATTAAGTTTAAGTTTTCACTTATAAGTCTTTTGGTTTTAGCCATGTGTCCCGGATACCAGTTTATATTTGTTTTATTTTCATTCATTTTTATCACTTCCATAAATTAATCAACTTTTTCAAGCTTTTCTTGTTCTTTATTTTCCAAACTTTTCTTTTTCAAGTTCTTTTAAACTTTTTTTAGATATTGGCATTTCTCAGGCATCATTCCACCAATATCTTGAATAGCTTTTCGTACCTTTTTACCAACTTCGTAGTGAATAGCCATTGCATTATTTTCACCTTGCACATTATCTTTAATTAGTCTTTGCTTTGTCTGATTTATTCTAAATAAATTAGCAACTAATTCATCTTCATTCATATTATCTAGTATATCTTCTCTATAACGTAATTTCTTTCTTTTAAAAATATCATCAGCTGTTTCGCCATTATATAATCCTCTATAACCTGCATTATGAAATTCTGCCATATTTTTAACACCAGCCGATGAAGCAACTTTTTGAAGTGTATAGTTCCCTTGCCTAGTTAATTTTCTTTGATAAAATCTTTTTTCATCATCTGATAGTGAATCATATTCTTGCTCCGTAATTTCTTGTTTTCTTGTTTGAATAGCAAAGTAAGTTTGTCCTAAAGCAACAACTTCTTTACTTGGATCAGCATTTTGAACTATTAGATAACATATGTATCTCGATAATTTATAATCTTTAATTATTTCCTCTTTCCCTTTACCAGTTTTTATTGGCTTGTTGACTTCAACAACCCAATCTTCTCTATTTGAAATACTATTTTTTGCTGATACGATTGCCTTATCTATTACTCTTTCAAAATTTCTCCATTCTTTATAATCTAATGCCTTTTGTAATTCACGTGCATACCAATATTCATTTCCATAATCATCTAAATGTTTTATACTTTCAAAAGTACTGTTGTTATATTTATTATTTGCACCTTTATTCACTATTTTATTCGCTTTTTTATTCACAATAAATCTCTCCTTTCCTTTACAATATATATATAGTTTAGTTTTTTATTTTCTTATCATTACTTTATATGTTAACAAATTTTTATATTGTTCCATTTGTTCTTCTTTTTTGATTTATTAATAACAAGATTTTAAATATTTTTCTTTAAAAAATGTAAAGAGAAATTGAATTAAATATCTTTGTTTATAAAGGCTTGTGCGTTGTTTTCCATTTATTCCAATATACCACTTTATATTTGCTTTACTATAACTTTACATCTCATTAGTCTTCCATTTCAACATTTTCTTCTTTTATATCAATATGAAGGTTTATATCTTCTTCTGTTGGTAGCATACTCATAATGTCATCAGGTAATTGCTCTTTAACATTGTATGTTGATACTCCAATAGGTACATGAGTTGATTTTAAAGACCAATCTACAGTCAATTTATCCTTTTTTCTACATAAAAGTAACCCAATTGTTTGGTTATCATACTTTTTTCTTAAAGTTTCATCTACTGCTGTTACATAAAATCCAAGTTGTCCTATATATTCTGGCTTAAATTCATTCGCTTTAAGTTCAACAACAATATAACACCTTAATTCTAAATGATAAAACAACAAATCGATATAATAGTCTTTATCATTCATAGATATTTTATATTGATTTCCTATAAAGCTAAATCCTTTCCCTAGTTCCAATAACACATCTCTTATTTTTTCAATCATTGCAAATTCTAATTCTTTTTCTTTATAACTATCTTTTAATGTTATAAAATCAAAAATATATGGGTCTTTAACAGTATTTTTTATTATATCACTATTTGCAGGAGGCAATAGTTCACTAAAATTATTATTACTACTTCCTATTCTATTATGATATCCACTCTCAATTTGAACAGCAAGCACATTTCTACTCCAACCATTTTTTAATATACCCTCAGCATATATTTTTCTTATCCTTTTATCTTTTATTTTTTCCATAAGTAATAAATTGTGTCCCCAAGGTAATTTGGCAACAAGCTGTTGCCATTTTTCATCAGTAGCATACTCTTCATAAAACATTCTCATTGCTCTTATATTCCTTTCAGAAAAACCTTTCATATCGGGGAATGCTAATTTTAATTCTTGAGAAACTTGCTTTGTAAAATTACTCCCATATGCTTTGTTATCTAAAACAATTTTCCCAATCTGAAATACAACATAATTAGATTACTATTTACTTCTTGCATTGCTTTATACTGTGTACTTCTTATATCTTCTTTTATTTCATTAATAACACTTTTAAAGTCCTTTTCTAGCATTAAATTTCATCTCCTTTACAATATTTATTTTCACTCATTTATATTTTTACTTTCTTCAAGATATTTATTGTAAAATTCATCCATTGAAGATATATATTTTTGATCTTGAATTACCCTATATTTTTCATATTCACTCTCAGCTTTATCAACTGCTTGTTTATGAGTTATTTTACCAGAATGTGTTAAAATATTTTTTTCTCTAAATTTTAATAATTTATCAGTCGCACTTATCCAATCATTCATAGTCATAACTTTGTGTTCATAAGCCATATCATCAGCGTAATCTAAAAAAGCTATTGTTAAACGGTTTAATTTATTTAATTCCTCCTCAGTTAAATAATTTTTAGCTATAGAAACATCATATTTATATATTAATCCATCTGGGCTATTTTTCCAATTAGTAAGACCCATATGTTCTTTACTCGCATTTGCTCGTGTATAAATTAGCTCTGCAGCTGTATGACCACTTATTGCATAGTGAAGTTTATTTTGTACAATTTTAAAAAATGTATATGCTTCTTCTGTTTTTGGATCGTAATCAGATGATGTTGCAATAAATAAATCAGTGATTTTTTGATAAGACATTCTTTCGCTTATTCTGATAGTTTTAATTCTTTCCAATAATTCATCAAAATATTTAGTACTAAATCTATTTCCATTTATAAATCTATCATCATTTAACGCAAAACCTTTTATCATGTATTCTTTAAGTATTTTAGTTGCCCATATTCTAAACTCAGTTGCTTTTTTTGAATTTACTCTATATCCAACAGCAATTATAGCGTCAAGATTATATATTTTAGTTTTATAATTTTTACCATCAGAAGCAGTTATCGAGGAATTCTCTATAACTGAATTTTCATTTAATTCTTCGTCTTTAAAAATATTTTTCAAGTGTAAAGAGATATTATCAATACTGCAATCAAAAACCTTAGCCATTCCTTTTTGTGTAAGCCATAAAGTTTCATCTTTATATATCGCGTCAACAACTATATTTCCCTCTTTATTCTTATATATTAATAAACTATTTTGGTCTTCTAATTTTTTCATTATCTCATCTCCAATCTATATTTTCTAAAAAATGTAAAAGCCTTTTAAAAATTTATTTTCATTCATTACTATCAATTGAAAAAATTATTTAACTTTTTCAAGTTTTTTGGTTATTTAATAATAGAAGAACTCAATAATTATAATCTCTATCACTATTTTCCTTTTAATAAAATAAACCTGATAATATATATTATATTAAAAGAACGTATGTTTGTAAAGACTTTTTGTCTAACTTTTACAAAAAAAAGAAATTTAAAAGTTTATTTTTTAACTATCTTTAGTTTTTGATTGTTCATTTCTTTTTCCTTATCCAACTTTTTATCCATACTATTAAGTTTATATTGTTGCTCTATCAATCTAGCTTCTAGTGAATTTATATTGTCAAGTGTACTCTGATATTCTGGCAATATATTGTCATAATCTTTAAATAAATTATTAAAATTTGATTTTAATTTCTTTATTTCATTTAACGAATCCGATAAAACTAAATTTATATACTCTACTTTATCTTTAACCTCATTTATCTTGCTAGAAATATCTTCATATTTATAACTAATAACAAGTTTCTCTCTAGTTTCTAAATTTTTATTAAGTTCTTTTAAGCCCTTATTTATCATTGTGGAACCAAGAGCTACTCCAAATAGATTTTTACCTGTAAAAGGCAAAGTTAAAATTCCACCTGTTATTCTAAGAAATGACGATAGAATATTTCTATGTCCTATAGTCTCTATTTCTTTACTTATTTGTCTTTCATAATGAGTTGCTTTCTCATACATATCATCTACAATTTCCTTTTGTATATTATACTCTTGCGCAATTTTTTCTTCCACGCTTTTTAATTCATCTATATAGTCTTTATTTTTATTAAATTTAATTTTTACATCTTTTTGTTCTTTTTTTACACTTTGTATATTAGAACCAATTGCTTTTTTAGACTCATCTATTATAGTTATACTATCAATTTTCTTTATTTCCTTTTTACACACATTAAGCATCATATCAAGTTCATTTAAACTTGCAAGTGTTTTATAATTTTCAATACTGTCGATTAATTTGATACTTTCTACTATAGAAAATTCACTTAAATCATATTTATCTTTTATAGTATCATACTGCTTTTTTAACTTTTCTATTTTTTCTTTTAACTTAATATATTTATCTTCTACTTCTTTGGTATCTTTGTTTTTTTCTTTTGTCTCTTCTTTTAACTCTTCTACACATGCTTTTATATCTTCTATATTTTCTAGACTTTTTTGAACAAAGTCATTTACTTCCTTTAAAATTACGACTTCTTCTTTAGTCTTTTTTATTTCTTTTTTTATGTTTACTGGCGTTTCCAACTCTGAAGTTTTCATCTCTATATCTGATAATTCTACATCGACAACATTTTCAAGTTTACTATCTTGAATACCTATCTTAAAATTAACATCAAACTTTACATCATCTAGTTTTTCCTTATCATTATCATCAAATACTTCAACATTTTCATTTTCCTTAAAGTCTTGCAAAATGTTTAAATAATCTATTTGTTTTTCTTTATTTTTTACAGTATAATTTTCCTCTTTTAAAGTTTTTTGTTTATATCTAAATCTATAAAGCATACTAATAAGTCTATCTTTTATAGACCCTTTAGCCCCTCTATTTCCATTCATAAAATCACCATATTAATTATATAAAATGCTTATTATTAAGTCAAGAAAAAACGAACTTATCGTTCGTTAATTAGCTTCATTTACATACTGTAATATACCACTTTTTAATCCAACTTGAGCTTCAGTAAATGTCCACCTACCCGTTGTTACTTTTACTGTTTTTAAATTTGTACATCTCTCAAACATTCGTCCATAGCTTGTTACACTCTTTGTTTCAAAACCACTTAAGTCTAATTCATCTATACTACTACAACTGTTAAACATTCCCCACATAGTAACTGTTTTTTCAGTAATAAAATTTTTACCAAATATAATTGATGTTAAACTACTACAGCCCTCAAACATACACATCATACTTGTTACATTTGACGTATCAAACATACTTAAATCTAGTTTTAATAAACTACTACAGCCTTGAAACATACGATCCATGTATTGTATACCACTTGTATCAAAATTTGATAAATTTAATTCTTTTAAATTTGTACAGTTTAGAAACATACTATTCATCGAAGATAGTAGATTACTAACATGAAAAACACTTAAATCTAATTTTTCAAGACTATTACATCCATTAAACATACTTAACATGTTTGTTACTTTAGAAGCCTTAAATTTGTTACCAAATTTTATACTTTTAAGATTTGTACAGCCCTGAAACATTTGATTCATATCCGTTACATTTGATGTATCAAACATGCTTAAATCTAGTTCTTCTAAGTTAGTACAATTTTTAAATAATGTTGCCACGTTATCTATATCAGATGTATTAAAATTCTTGCTAAATTTTATCTTTTTTAGGCTCTTACAATTACCAAAGACTGATCCTCTATACGTAGGTCCCATTGCGTATGAAGCTAATTTTTTAGGATTAAAATCACTTAAGTCTAGTTCTTCTAAGCTTGAACAGCTTTCAAACATAGCTCTAATATCAGTTATATTAGTCGCATTAAAATTACTTAAATTAATTTTTTTTAAATTCTTACAACATTCAAACATTCCAGCATTATAATCGCATATAGTAGTTAAACTTGAAGTATTAAGTTTACTTAAATCTAATTCCTCTAAACTATAACAACCGCCAAACATACCAGACATATTTGTTACTTCACTTGTATCTAATCCTAATAAGTTAATACTTTTAAGTGCATGACATTGCCAAAACATTCTAGCCATACTAGTAACTTTACTTGTATCTATTAAGTTTAACTCTATTTCTTCTACTACTTGAAAATTTTGAAACATATTACCAATAGATACTGGACAACTTATATATCCATCACTATATACATATATTGTACCTGTCTTATCATCATAATATCCTTTCATACTTCCATTATTTTTTGATGATAAATCAGTTGATTTTAGTTCCTCCAATTTTTGTTTTGTTAATCCATCAGGAAATACACTATCTTGTAAGAATATTATCTTCTTTACTTTTGTATCTATTGTATTCCAGGTAGGTACTGCCCCATCAGTTCCCTCATCTCCGACTAATGTCTTTATCCTTGAATTAAATACATCTCCATTTACTAAAGTACTTTCGTTTAAGTTTTTAAGTATCTCTATATCTTCATCTGTTACTCTTGCATAATAATCATCTATTAAGCCTTTTAATACTCTTGTTACTTTACTATTCTCTATTAACAGAAGTCCACTTTTAAGTCCTCTTCCATCATAGTTTATAAATATCTCTTTATCTCCTAGTACTATCTTTTTACCGTTATCTGTTATTGTATATAAGCCGTCACTTACATTATTAAATACTTCTTCATTTATTAAAGATGTATTTACTGCTCTTATATATTCACTTGTACTTATCTTTAATGATTTTATCTTTGCTTCTGTTATTATATTTAATAC
>CANQAT010000014.1 GCA_947588925.1 uncultured Bacilli bacterium
ATATTAATAATGACACATGTAACATTTTCGCTAATTATTCATTTTTATTTATGTAACATTTTCAAAAATTTTTCACACAAAGAATGTTTGAAGGATGTAGTAGTTTAAAATCTTTAAATTTAAGTAAATGGGGTACATCTAGTGTAACGAATATGAATAGGATGTTTTTGGGCTGTAGTAATTTAATAGAATTAGATATAAGTAATTTTGACACATCCCAAGTAACAAACATGGAATTTATGTTTTCAAATTGTGGTAGTTTAGAAGAACTAGATTTAACAAGTTTTGATACATCAAATGTAACAAATATGTACCTGATGTTTCAATATTGTAATAATTTGACATCCGTGTCAGTAACAACTGCTAAATGGACATTTACTGAATCTCAAGTCGGATTAAGAACTGGCATACTTGAATACGTATGAAAATAGAATTAAAAAAAATTCTATTTTTTGTTTGTATATAATTTTCAATAAATAGAGAAGTAAATAAGATATAGTGGAGGTGGTTTATGAATAAGATAAACTTTAAATCTAAAAAATTTTGGCTTGCTATGCTTGCAAATCTAGTAACTATAACAATGGTAGTAACTCAAATGGGAGGTAAAATTGGTATAATTGCAAGTATAGTTGGAACAGTTGCTGCAGCTATTGCATATACTATCGAATATAAATTTGACGCTGAAAAATTAACAGAAACCTATAATGAAGTCGCAAAAGATATTGAAAAATTAAAGGATGGAGATGATTAGATGGAAAAAGCAGTATTAATGATGGATTACTTAAATGTATCTCAAAAAGCAAATAATTCCTTTTCTCATAAAGGTTGTAAAGCAATAGATTTATCAGGTAAGGATAGTGGGATAGATTCCCTTAAAGCACCCTTCACAGGAGTAGTAAAGAAAATATATACTAAAGACGCTAATCAGGTATGGTTAGAATCAACTGATAAAGTACTTTATGCGGATGGAACAATTGATTATATGACTATATCTACATGGCATGATAACGATGTATCAAATTTAAAAGTAGGAGATATTATTAAACAAGGAGAGGTTTATTATAATGAAGGTAAAAAGGGATATGCGACTGGTAATCATATACATTTAACTGTAGGAAAGGGTAAGTTTACAGGTACTGGATGGTATAAAAATAGTGATGGTGTTTGGTGTATAAATAACCAGTACGACGTTTTTAAAGCACTCTTCTTAATTGATACTACAAAAATAATTAATAGTGGTGGTTATACTTGGATTAAAACTAGTAATCTTTATGAGACTAACGATATAAATATAACATACACAGTAAAAAAAGGGGATACACTATCTAAAATAGCAAAAAAATATAATACTACAGTAAAAGAAATAGCAGACTTAAACAAGATAAAAAATGTAAATTTAATTGTAGTAGGAGAGAAATTATTAATACCAAGTAAGTTAAAATACTTTAAAAAATATACTGGAAATAGTACATCAATAGTGGACGCACTAAATTCGATAAAAGAAAATTCTTCATATAACTATAGATCAAAAATAGCGAGTGTTAACGGAATAGTAAATTATTCTGGTAATAAAGCACAAAACACATTATTATTAAAATTATTAAAAGATGGTATCTTAATAAAGCCATAATATTTTGAGTAATTGGAAACAATTACTCATTTTTACTGGAAAAAACTAAATAATTATAGTATAATTACTTTAGACATGGTGGTTATATGAAGTATTTATTTTTATTTAGTTATTTATTAATAATAATCGGTATAATTTTATTTATAATATCTTTAATTAAAGTACATAAGAAAAAAGTAAAATTAGTTAAACACAAGGATACTAAGTATGCAATATTAATCCCTGCACGTGATGAATCTAAAGTTATAGAAAAACTTTTAAAAAGTATACAAGTACAAAATAAAAATATGAGTAATGTATATGTAATAGTAGAAGATAAAAAAGATAAAACGTGTACAATCGCAAGGAAGTATCACGCTAATGTATATGTTAGAAAAAAGCCAATAAAACGTAGAAAAGGTTATGCTTTAGATGAATGTATAAAAGAGATTTTAAAATATACTCACTACGATTTATATTTCATATTTGACGCGGACAATGTTTTAGATAGCAACTTTATAAGCAACATGTTAGAATCCTTTTCATCCGGATACGATGTTGCAATCGGATATAGAAACATTTTAAATCCAATAAATGTTGTAAGTGGTTGTTCAGGGCTAATGTTTTTGCTTGAAAATTCTTTGGGTAATGAAAATAGATTAAAAGCAAATGAGGCTATTTTACTAAGTGGGACAGGTTTTTATATAAGCGGTGAAATAATAGAAAAATTAGGTGGTTTTCCATTTAACACTCTAACTGAGGATTATGAACTTTCTTTATATATATCTTCTAATAATATTTCAAGTACATATAACCCTAATGCAATATTTTATGATGAACAGCCTATTGATATGAAAAGTTCTATAAAGCAAAGAACAAGATGGGTAAAAGGTTTTTTTGAAGCAAGAAGAAAAAGAAAAGAAGATGTTAAAACAGATTTATTTCATATGCTTGGCATATCACATCTATTATTTATTATATTTGGCGTATTTGCTTTATTTATAGTATCACTTATAAATGTATTACTATATAATAAATCATTTGTAACTATGTTACTTTGTCCTATTTTATTTTATCTAGCTTTATTTTTGTTAACTTTACTAGTCTTTATAAAAGAAAGAAAAAATATAAATTTAGATAGATCTTTAAAAATAAAATGCTTATTTTTTAATCCGATATTCCTTTCTACTTTTGTTATATGCTTTTTTAAAGCTATATTAAAAAAAGAAGTAAAATGGGATAAGATAAAACACAATGGATAGGAGGACTTATGAATTTAGAAGGTAAGGTTGCTTTAATTACTGGTAGTACTCGTGGTATTGGGAATAGTATTGCAAGGCTTTTTCTAAGTAATAAAGCTAAAGTTGTTATTTGTGGCAGTAAACTAGAAAATGCAATTAAAGCTAAAGAAGATATTAAAAGAGAATTAAATATAAGCGGTGATGACATATATCCAGTAGGATTAAATATGAAAGATACATCCAATGTAGAAGATGTTGTAAATAGTATTATTAATAAGTTTGGTAGGATAGATATACTAATTAATAATGCAGGAATAACATCTAATAAATCTTTACTTGATACAACAGATGAAGAGTTTATGGATATATTTAAAATTAATTTCTTTGGAGTAGTCTCACTGACAAGAGAAGTTGTAAAACATATGAAAAATACAGGTGGAAGTATTATAAATACAAGCTCTATGGTAGGTACATATGGAGGGCGTAATCAAGCAGCTTATGCAGCTAGTAAGTTTGCTATTAATGGTCTTACAAAGTCACTTGCTAAAGAACTTGGAATATATAATATAAGAGTTAATGCAGTCTCACCGGGAGTAGTTGAAACTGATATGATGGATATAGTAACTCCTGAAATGAAAGAAAATTTAGTAAAAATGACACCTTTAAATAGAATGGCTACCCCAAGTGATTTAGCAGGAATTTACTTGTATCTTGCAAGTGATTTATCAAAGTTTACAACAGGAGCTATAATTGGTGTGGACGGGGGATTAGTGATGTGATGAAAAATATACTAAGAGATATTACTTATGGAATGTATGTTGTAACAAGCAAAAATTCTGGATGTATCATTAATACATTAACTCAAGTATCTAGTAATGCTTTAGTTACAATAAGTTTAAATAAAGATAATTATACAAATAAGGTTATTAAAGAAACCAAAAAATTTATAGTATCGATAATATCTGAAAAAACTAATCCAAACGTTATATCTACATTTGGATTTAGAAGTTCTAAAGATATTGATAAATTTGAAAATTTTGATTATACTATAGTTGATGGTACAAAAGTATTAAATGAAAGTATGATAGGGTATATCGAGTGTGAAGTAATAGATATAAAAGAGGCAGATACCCATGATATATTTATAGCAAAAATACTAAGTACTAAAAAATATAACGATTATACTCCAATGACATATAAGTACTACCACGAAGTTATTAAAGGTACATCTCCAATAAATGCTCCTACATATATAGAGGATACTGAAGAAGTATACGTGTGTGATGTATGTGGATATGTACATAAAGGACCTTTGAGTGATGATTTTGTATGTCCTATATGTGGAGTTGATAAAAGTCATTTTAAAAAGAAAGAAGGATAATTATGGAAAAAGCAAAAGTTTATTTTATTAAGGCTATAACGCCAGAAAATGTTGTTAAAGTATTTAAAGAGTTAAATGTTGATTTAAAAGGTAATGTAGCAGTTAAAGTTCATTCAGGTGAAAGAGGTAACCAAAATTATCTTAAACCACTTTTTATGAAACCTATGATAGACTATGTAAATGGTACAGTAGTAGAGTGTAATACTGCTTATGATGGTGCGCGTGACACAACAGAAAAACATGAAAAATTACTTGAGGAACACGAATGGAGCAAGTATTTTAATGTAGATATAATGGATAGTGAAGGTGATATAGTCCTTGATATACCAAATGGTAAAGTAATCAAGAAAAACTATGTAGGCAGTCATATAAATAATTATGATTCTATGTTAGTTTTATCTCACTTTAAAGGTCATCCTATGGGAGGATATGGAGGTGCCTTGAAACAATTATCAATTGGTGTTTCATCTAGCAAAGGTAAAAGATATATACACTGCGCTGGAAAAGAAAATGCAACGTACGAGGATATGTTTAAAGCAGACCAAGATAGTTTCTTAGAAGCTATGGCTGACGCAGCATCTTCAGTTGTAGAACACTTTAAAGGTAACATTGCATATATAAATGTAATGTGTAATATGTCTGTAGATTGTGATTGTTGTAATGTAGCTGAAGATCCTTGTATGTCTGATATAGGTATACTTGCGTCTCTTGACCCAATTGCAATAGATATGGCATGTATAGATTTAGTAAAAAGTTCTACTGATCCAGGTAGGGAACACCTACTTGAGAGAATTAACTCAAGACATGGTACTCATACAATAGATTCTGCAGCTAATCTTGGATTTGGAACAAAGGAATATGAATTAATAGAAATAAAATAGGAGAGTTTATGGCTTTAATAAAATGCAAAGAGTGTGGAAAAGAGATTAGTGATAATACACCTAGTTGTCCTAATTGTGGGTATGTGTATAAAAAAAATAATAATTTAAAATTAGTAGTTATTATACTTTCAAGTCTTATAGTTTTACTATTATTAATACTTTCACTTGTACTTATAAAAGAAAAACTTGATGATGATAGGTATGAAGATAGAAACGATACATATATAGATGATTTTAATGATAATCAAGGTAATGGAAGTAATAATAATTCAAGCAATAATTATATATCTAGAAGTGATGTACTTGATATAGTTTTAAAAGATTTAAATATAAATAGAAGCGATGTATACGATTTAAGTATTGATTTAGAAAACAAATTTGGTAAAACAGTATATGATGTAGACTTTAACTATAACAGATTTGAATACGAATATTATATAGACGCGGTAAGTGGAGAGATAGTTAAATCTTTTAGAGAATGGGATTAAGACAGTTTATTTGAGGTGTATGTATGAAAGAAAAAAAGTATAATAAAAAGGCTTTAAGTATTGTATTTAGTATTATAGGAGTGTTTGTTTTACTTGCTCTTGTAACTGTTATATGTATTATTATTATGGAAAACATATCACCATATAACAAACAGGATAAACCTTTTGTTGATGAAGAACAAAAAGAACAATATATTGATAAAGATGATGATATTGAAAATGATGCTTTAGGCGATGAAACAACAAGTCAAGATGATGATGAAGAAAATAAAAATTCAAATTCGAGCAATAATTCTTCTACCGCAAATGATAACTCATCAAATTCGAGCAATAATTCTTCTACCGCAAATAATAACTCGTCAAATTCAAGCAATAATTCTTCTACCGCAAATAATAACTCATCAAATTCGAGCAATAATTCTTCTACCGCAAATAATAACTCATCAAATTCGAGCAATAATTCTTCTACCGCAAATGATAACTCATCAAATTCAGGCAATGATTCTAATAGTCATGAATCTTCATCAGTAAGTGTAAATAAACAAAATGCATTAAAACGTGCCAAATCATATTTAAAGGCAATGGCTTTTTCTTATGAGGGATTAAAAAATCAACTAGAATTTGAAAAGTATTCAAAAGAAGATGCAACTTATGCAGTAGATAATTGCGGGGCAGATTGGAATGAGCAAGCTTTAAAGAAAGCAAAATCATATTTAAACACTATACCATTTTCATATAAAGGATTGATAGAACAATTAGAGTATGAAGAGTTTACAACTGAACAGGCGACATATGGAGCTGATAATTGTGGAGCAAATTGGAATGAGCAAGCTTTAAAGAAAGCAAAATCATATTTAAACACTATACCATTTTCATATAAAGGATTGATAGAACAATTAGAGTATGAAGAGTTTACAGCTGAACAGGCGACATATGGGGCTGATAATTGCGGGGCAGATTGGAATGAACAGGCTGTAAAGAAAGCAAAATCATACTTAAATGTTATGACTTTTTCAAGGGATGGTTTGATAAATCAGTTGGAATATGATGGCTTTACTTATGAACAAGCTGTTTACGGAGCAACTGCTAACGGATATTAATATATAAAATAATAGATAATTATATATTTTAATTGTTACATTATTATAATTTCAAAATTTACTTTTATATGTTATAATACCATTAGGCTAAAGAGGGATTATTATGTGGCACAAATCAAAAGAAGAAGTATTAAAAGATTTAGATACTAAAATAGAGGGTCTTTCTATAAAAGAGGCTTTATTTAGATTAAACAAGTATGGGAAAAATGAACTACCTAAAAAGAAAAACGACTCTATATTAAAAATAATGTTAAAAGGACTAATAGATCCTATTGTATTATTACTAGTAGTAGCTGTTGTATTTTCGTTTATAATAGGTGAAGTAGTAGATGGTATAGTAATAATATTTATAATAATGATAGATTTAGTTATGGGTACATTTCAAGAATGGAAGGCAAATAAGAATGCAGAAGCTCTTTCTAATCTAATTAAAGTAAAAGTAAAAGTATTAAGAGATAAAAAGGAAATAGAAATAGATTCAGATTTACTTGTAGTAGGGGATATAGTATTACTTGAATCAGGCAATAAGATTAGTGCGGACATGCGTATACTAGAATGTTTTAATTTAACTGTAGATGAGTCTGTTTTAACAGGGGAAAGTTTTGCTAGTTTAAAAAGTTCTAAAACACTTGATGAAGATGTTGGACTATCAGATAGAGAAAACATGCTTTATGCAGGTTGTAGTGTATTAACTGGACGTGCTTTAGCAGTAGTTACAAGTACTGGAATTAATACTGAAATAGGTAAGATTGCAACTACAGTAAACAGTAAAAAAGAGACTAAATCGCCACTTACAATACGTATGGAAAAGTTTTCAAAGCAAATAACTATACTAGTTATAATAATTGCTATTATATTAACTATATTACTTGCTATAAAAGGTACTAAAATAAGCGTTATATTTTTATCTGTAATCGCACTTTCAGTATCCGCAATGCCAGAAGGACTTCCACTTGCTCTTACTATGGCACTTACAATAGCCTCAAACCGTATGGCTTCAAAAAATGTAATAGTAAAAAAATTAAATTCAGTAGAATCACTAGGCAGTTGTACTGTTATTGCAACAGATAAAACAGGAACTCTTACTTTAAATGAACAAACTGCTAAAAAGATATTGCTTCCTAGTTTAGAAGAATTTGATGTAAGCGGAACTGGATATAATTTTGATGGTAAAGTTATGAATAGTAGTGATGATGTATATTTAATAGGAAAGCTTGGCGTAATCAATAATGAAGCAAAACTAACTAAGTATGATGATAAATATGAATCGTGTGGTGATTCTATAGATATAGCATTTTTATCACTTGGCGGTAAATTAAATATTAATCCTAATGTAGATAAAGTAGGATTAATACCATATGAATCAGAGAATAAATATTCTGCAGTTTTCTATAAAGAAGATGGCAAAACATATTGTACAGCAAAAGGATCTATAGAAAAAATTTTTACTTTTTGTACTAAAATGTTAGTAAATGGTAAGGTTGTTCCTATAGATAAAGATAGATTAATAAGTCAAAATGATACACTATCTAGTAACGGATATAGAGTTATTGCTCTTTGCTATGGAAATATAAAAGAGAAAAATAAAGATTATATAGTAGATGATTTAAAGGACTTGACATTTGTAGGTATGGTAGGTTTTATAGATCCTATAAGATTAGAGGTAAAAGATTCTATAAGGGAGTGCAAAAAAGCAGGAATTAAGGTTGTTATGATAACAGGAGATTATCCTTTAACAGCTTATTCTATTGCAAGAGAGTTAGACATAGCAAGAGATTTTAACATGGTTGCTAACAAAACTGAAGTAGAGGAAAAATTAAACGAGGGAAAGGAAGCCTTTGATGAATATATAAAAGATAAAACTGTTTTTACACGTGTCACACCACTTCAAAAATTAGAGATAGTTGAGGCTTTAAAAAGAAATAAAGAGTTTGTCGCAGTTACAGGAGATGGAGTAAATGACGCACCTGCACTTAAAGCTGCCAATATAGGTATTGCAATGGGAAGTGGGACTGATGTTGCAAAAGAAACTGCTAATATGATTATAACTGATGATAATTTTAAATCTATTGTATCTGGTATAAAAGAGGGTAGAAATGCATATAGCAATATAAGAAAAGTTAGTTATATGTTATTATCTTGTGGAATGGCAGAAGTATTATTTTTTCTACTTTCAATTGCCTTTAATTATCCTATGCCTTTAGTTGCTATACAACTTTTGTGGCTTAATATCGTTACTGATGGACTTCAAGATTTTGCTTTATCATTTGAGAAGGCAGAAAAGGGTATAATGAATGAAAAACCTAGAAAAACTAGTGAATCAATATTTAATAAGGAATTAATGACTGAAGTATTTGTATCAGGAATAACTATGGGCATTTTAGTATTTTTACTTTGGATATATCTAATAAGTACGATACATATGGATATTACTTTAGCTAGAGCTTATATAATGACTTTAATGGTATTTATGCAAAATATGCATGTACTAAATTGTAGAAGTGAAAAACAATCTATATTTAAAACTCCATTATTTGAAAACAAACTTGTAATATTTAGTATAGTAAGTTCTATTGTACTACAGTTATTTGTCTGCGATAATAAATTACTAAGCGAATTCTTTTCAGTAACTGAAATTTCTTTCTTTGATACTTTGAATCTCTTTGGAATTTCTTTGATAGTAATACTTGTTATGGAATTATATAAAAAAATAAAGCATGGATAGGTTATAAGAATTTACAGTAGTGTAAATTCTTTTGATTATAATAAAATTTTAAAAAAAATACATAATAATATTATGAGAAAAATTTTATTATATTTTATTTTAATATTATCGAGTTTAATAGTTATATATAGTTTGTTTAATATATTTTCTTGGGTTATGGATAATAATAAAACTGATAGGTTAATTGAGAGTTTAAAAGAATTATCTAATACTGATATTGAATTTAGTGATTATACCCTCGTAAATCCTCCAAAAGATAAAAATGATATATATTATAAGTATATAGATACGAATTTTAATCAGGTAGACTTTAATTCATTATTAAAGGAGAATAGCGATACCGTTGGATGGATAAAAATAGAAGGCACTAATATCGATTATCCTATTGTAAGATCAACTGATAATGAATTTTATTTAAATCATTCGTTTGATAAATCTTATAACAAAGTAGGGTGGATATTCTTAGATTACAGGAACTCACTTGAAAATTTGAGTTTAAACACAGTTATATATGGACATAATAGAAAAGATAATAATATGTTTGGAAGTTTAGAAAATGTTTTGAAGGAAATGTGGTACGAAGATTATAATCCTGTTATAAAATTGTCTACGCCAAAAGAAAACAGTATATGGCAAATAGTAAGTGTTTATGAGATAAAAAAGGAATCTTATTATATGACGACTTATTTTAAAAATAATGAAAAATATCAAGAGTTTTTAGATACTATAATAAATAGAAGTAAATTTAATTTTAATACGCATATAGATACTAATGATGTTATACTTACACTTTCAACATGTAAGGATATGTATGGAAATAGGATAGTTGTGCATTCTAAACTTATAAAAAAAGGAACTTACTCTAATTAGCTCCTTTTAAGTTTTTTAAAGCACACTGCTAAAGATAATATTCCTATGATGTTTAATATGACATATAGATATATTAAATCTGAAGTTTCTGGATTTCCTATTAATTGTTCGAATTCTTTAAGTTCTAACTCTTCTCCAGATTTTATTGTAGCTTTCTCGCCATTTGCTTCAACTATTGCTTCTTTTGAATCACTTGGAACCCATAGAGTTGGTGCGTCTTTAGATTCAGTAGTATTTATGATGTCTGCGTTATCTGTTAAAGATATTTTTACTTGTTCTGTTACTCCTGCACCTTGACCAAGTTCTATTCCACCAAAACCATTGCCTGATACGTCTATTTTGCCTTTAAAAGTTACTAAAGAACCGTTTACTAATAATCCTGCATTTCCACCTGTAAGTTTGATATCTTTTATAGTTGCAGTTGTTCTATATACTTGAAGTACATATTTTCCATCCCATACAGTTTTATCATTTCCACCCTTAAATGTACCAGTGTATTTTATTGTATGACCTTTTCCGTCTAAATAGATAGGTCTAGTTATATTAATTTTTTCCTTAGTGTCGATATCTTTATCAAGTACAATAGTATCTACTTCTTTATCACTTAATGCATTATTGAATTCTTCTTCGCTACTGACATTTTGTGTTTTCGCACTTACTAAAGTAGGCATTACTGTAATAAACATAAATAAAAAAGCAAACATTAAAGTATTTTTTAAAACTTTACTAGTCATAAATCCTCCTTTCTATAATTAGTTTGAATTTTAAATATCGATTTATACTTGGTAAAAAATTGCTTATAATAATGAGAGCATTTAAAAATTATTAATATAAAAACTAGAAAATTTATTTGGAAAAAAATGTAAAATTTTGGCTTTGCTTCATTTAAAAGAAAAAAATTAATAATTTATTTGTTTGGGGCAGTAGTATAAAAGCATTAATTTTCTGTCGCACAATTTTTTGACTCACTTAATTCTTTTCATAACTACAAAAAAACCAATCTTTCGATTGATTTCTATATATAAATGCCCGAAAAGTTCGAACAAATTCCCTAATGGAGCGGGTGATGGGAATCGGACCCACGTTATCAGCTTGGAAGGCTGGAGTTCTACCATTGAACTACACCCGCAATTCGTAGACATCTAAAATTATACTATTAAATTAATTTTGTGTCAATAACTTTTTGAACATTTTTAAAAAAAGTTGACGTATGGTGTACTCTAAAATAATTAGATATAATAAAAAAAGGCTATTTAGCCTCTACAATCAATTTAATAGCAGTTCTTTCATCTCCATCAATTACAATATCTGTAAAAGCTGGAATGCAAACTAAATTTTTTCCGCTTGGAGCTACAAAACCTCTTGCTATTGCGATAGCTTTAATTGCTTGGTTTAATGCTCCCGCACCTATTGCTTGTATTTCTACGCTTCCTTTTTCTCTGAATACATTAGCAAGCGCTCCAGCAACTGAATTTGGATTTGACTTAGTTCCTACTTTAAGTGTTTCCATGTTTTTTCCTCTCTTTCTACAGTAACTATATTCACTAAAATTAAAAAAATAACAAAAATTTATACTTGAAATATATTTCTAACTGTAATATAATATGTTTGTGATGGGAAATGACTGAGGAATTAAAAAGAACAATCATACTTGAAAATTATCAAAATCCAAAAAACAGAGGACTCATAAGTGATGATTCATACGATTTAGTAAATACTAATAGTAAAAGTTGTATAGATCAAATTGAACTCCAAATAAAAATTGAAAATAATATAGTAAAAGATATAAGATTTGATGGAGAAGCGTGTGCCATATGTACCAGTTCGACATCTATAATGATTAACTCATTAATTGGTAAAAATATTAATGACGCACTAAATATAATAGATAATTTTGAAAATATGATTAACGAAAAAGAGTATGATGAAGATGTACTTAAAGAAGCTATAGTTTATAGTGATATATCAAAACAACCAAACAGAAAAAATTGCGCTCTTCTAACTTGGAGAGGTGTAAAAGATTTATTAGAAAGAAGGAATGAAAATGAATGAAAGATTTAGAATAATGGAATTTTGCATATGTACTTTTGATAAAACAAATGAATTTTATAGACCAAATATAAATGATTATCCAAGAAGATTATGTGTTATAGATAATGATAATGGATTAGTTATAGATATTGAACATTGTTTAAAATATGATTATATTGAAACTATAAATGGTAAATATGCTATTAATAATTCGTTGAGTAAAGTAGAAAGCGGTAAAAGGAGCGCTATATTTCCAATAGTTGCATTTAACGTTGATAATCGAACAATGTCAAAAGCTTTAAAAATAGTAGAACGTTTAAAGAAAAATGAAACATTTTTAGATGGAAATGATGTTTTGAATAATGAAGAATATTTAAAAAAAGTAATTAAGGATGAACAATCTTTTCAAAAGAAATTATCAAGATTTTTTAAAAAAGGTAAATAATTTCTTTTTTTTTCTTTTGCTTTTTAGTATAATACTATATAGGTGGTTTAGATGAAGAAGGGTTTAACTAAATCTAAAGTTATAGAAATATCAAAATCAAAAGGTGAGCCTAAATGGATGTTAGACTTTAGGATTAATTCTTTTAAGAAGTTTGAAGAATTATCTAATCCATCTTTTGGGCCTGAACTTAAAGTTAACTTTGATGATATAACATATTATAAAAAAGTAGGAAAGAGTGAAAGCGACTGGGATAAAGTACCTAAAGATATAAAAGATACATTTAATAAACTTGGAATAATAGAAGCAGAGCAAAAATATTTAGCAGGTATTGGCGCGCAATATGAAAGTGAAGCTATATATCATAATATGCTAAGTGAACTAGTAGAAAAGAATGTTATATTTTGCGATACAGACACGGCTTTAAAAAAATATCCAGAGTTATTTCAAAAATATTTTAATAAACTTGTAAAATATGATGAAAATAAGTATACCGCATTAAATGGGGCTGTATGGAGTGGTGGTTCATTTATATATATCCCTCCCAATACAACCCTCGATAGACCTTTACAGAGTTACTTTAGGATAAATAGTGTCAATATGGGACAGTTTGAAAGGACTATAATAATAGTTGATGATAATTCAACTCTCCATTATATGGAAGGCTGTACTGCTCCAACATATAGCGAGGATTCCCTTCATGCAGCGGTTGTTGAAATATATGTTGGTAAGAATGCTAAGTGTAGATATACAACAATTCAAAACTGGTCTAATAATGTGTATAACTTAGTAACTAAAAGAGCTATTGTAGATGAAAATGGACTTATGGAATGGATAGATGGGAATATTGGTTCTAAGACTAATATGAAGTATCCAGCTTGTATATTAAATGGGAAATACGCAAAAGGAAGATGTATATCTATTGCTGTTGCGACAAAAGGACAAATACAGGATGCAGGAGCCCGCATGATACATTTAGCTCCTAATACTACAAGTGAGATTATAAGTAAATCTATTGCTGCTAATGGAGGAGAGGCAACATATAGAGGAAAAGTTAAAATAACTAAAGAGGCAGTTAATTCAAAAAGTACAGTTAAGTGCGATACTATAATTTTAGATGAGATGTCAAGAAGCGATACTGTACCAGTTAATTTGGTGCGCAACGACTCATCAAATATAAATCACGAGGCAACAGTATCTAAAATAAGTGAAGAAAAACTATTCTATCTTATGAGTAGAGGACTTACAGAGGAGAAGGCTAAAGAACTACTTATAATGGGATTTATAGATAGATTTAGAGAAGAACTTCCAATGGAATATGCAGTAGAATTAAACGCACTTTTAAAAAATTACTTTTAAAAGTGTTAAAAGTGTGAATTTTCGCACTTTTTTTCAAAAATACAAAAATTATTAAATTGCTTTTTAAAGTATAACAGAAACTAGAATTTCTGCTTATGGGAAATATAATAACTGTAAAAAAACTATTGCAATTAAGGAAAAATGTGCATTTGATACTCTTTTTTAGACGTGTTATTATCTAGTTAGAAAGGAGGTAAAAAATGTGCTTAACCAAGCGGTTCTGGTTGGAAGAATAGTAGAAGACCCCGAGTTAAGAGATACAGAAAAGGGCAAGGTATCTAATATAACTCTGGCAGTTCCAAGATCGTTTAAGAATGCAAATGGAGAGTATGATACTGATTTTATTTCGTGTGTACTTTGGAAGGGTATTGCAGAAAATACTGTTGAGTATTGCAAAAAAGGCGATTTAGTTGGAATAAGGGGTAGAATCCAAACTAGAAATGTCGAGTTTGATGATGAGACCCATAAAAAATTTGTAGAGGTTGTTGCCGAAAAAGTTACGTTTTTATCAAGTAAGAAAGCAGAGAAACAAGAAGATGAGTAATCTGCTTTTCTTACTTTAAGTGAAAAATAACTTATTTACTAAATTAATAAAATAATATATAATAATAATAGGTGATGGTATGACGATAATAGATATTATTAATAAAAAAAGATTAAAAAAAGAGTTAACACGTGAAGAAATTACATTCGCAGTTAATGGATATGTTAACGGAGATATAAAAGATTATCAGATGAGTTCTCTACTTATGGCAATAGTATTAAATGGTATGACAGATAGAGAAACTATAGATTTAACAGATATAATGATAAATAGTGGGGATGTCTTAGATTTAAGTAAAATAGATGGCATTATAGTAGATAAACACTCAACTGGAGGTGTAGGGGATAAAGAAACTCTAGTTTTAGGACCGCTACTTGCATCACTTGGAATTAAAATTGCTAAAATGAGTGGTAGAGGATTAGGACACACTGGAGGTACTATTGATAAATTAGAATCTATTAAAGGGTTTAATACAAAGCTAAGTGAAGAAGAGTTTATTGACCAAGTAAATAAAATAAATATTGCTTTAGTGAGTCAAACTTCAAACTTAGTTCCAGCTGATAAAAAGATTTATGCCTTAAGAGATGTTACAGGTACTGTTGAATCAATCCCACTAATTGCATCAAGTATTATGTCAAAAAAGATTGCTAGTGGAGCAGATATAATTATGATTGATGTAAAAGTAGGAAATGGCGCTTTAATGAAAAACCTAGATGACGCAAGACTCCTTGCAAAATTAATGGTAAAAATAGGTGCGTCTTATAGAAAGCCAACTATTTGCTTGCTTACTAATATGGAAGAGCCCCTTGGCTATGCGATAGGTAATGCACTTGAGGTAAAAGAGGCCATTGATACATTAAAAGGTAGTGGTCCTAGTGACTTACTTGAAGTTGTTATGACACTTTCATCTATAATAATTGGAGCAGTGAAAAAAATACCAAATAACGAAGCTAAAAATTTATTATTTAAACAGATTAATAATGGTGAAGCGTATAAGAAGTTTGAAGAATTGGTTGAGGCTCAAGGTGGAGATATAAACGATATAAAAGTAAGTGATAAAGTATTTTCTATAAAAAGTGATAAATCTGGGTATATTAATAAAATAGACGCACTAAGATTAGGTGAGATAGCTAAACAAATAGGTGCGGGAAGAAATACTTTAGATGATGAAATAGATTATGAAGTAGGATTAGTTTTAAATAAAAAAGTAGGAGATAAAGTAGAAAAAGACGAAGAATTAGTCAAAGTCTATTTAAAAAATAAAGATGTTAGTATAAGTGATATTCTATCTTGCTTTAAGATAGATGATGAACTAAAAGTTATGACTAAATTAATATTAGATATAATAAAATAGTGTAAAAAAATGTCAAGTTTTTACATATCGCTTGAACTAAATGTAAATATGTTGTATCCTAAATATAGATAAGGTAGGAGGCGAAGATATGATATATCCATCAATAGATAAATTATTAAGTGTAGTTGGCTCTAAATTTTTACTAGTTAATATAGTATCAAAAAGAGTAAAAGAAATGCAAGAAAAAGAATATTATCAACTAAGTGAGTATAAATCTAAAAAAGATATTGGAAAAGCACTAGAAGAAGTTTCAAAAGGCTTAATACATATAAAGTAATATGAAAAAAATAAAGAATTACTTTAAGAAATTATATGAGATAATAACTACTCCAAGTATGTTTTATCTACCCGGAAATTTAGCTTTCTTTCTAGTACTTTCTATATTTCCAATATTAACTTTAATAGGTGTTATTGCCTCACAATTTTCAATAAATATAGAATCCTTAGTAAACTTTATAGATTCACAACTACCTAAAGAGGTTTCAGAAGTACTTGCTAATTATATAATTGGTAAGGGTTTTGATACGAATATAGGAATATTTATGATAATTGGATTCTTTCTTGCAAGTAATGGTGCGGACGCAGTAATACTTGCAAGCAATAATCTTTATGGCTTTCCTAATTCCAGTTATTTAAAAAGAAGAATCAAGGCTATATTTATAATAATACTTATAATACTCTTATTTATATTTATGTTAGGATTTATAACATTTGGTAATAGTATATTAAAGTTTTTACTTTCATATATTAAAGATGAAAATTTGGTATCTATTATACGGCATTTATTTTTAATACTAAAATGGCCATTTATTATATTTGTAATATTCTTTAACGTAAAACTCATTTATACAATCGCACCTGATTGGAAGATAATGAGTAAGCATACAACACGTGGCGCAATTTTTACAACTATATCATGGGTTATAGTAATACAAGTATTTTCATTTTGGATAAGTCATTTTGCAAACTATGATTTATTCTATGGAAGTTTATCTAGTATAGTTATACTAATGCTTATGACATATATTATATCTTATATATTAGTTATTGGAATTGCTATAAATGTTAAATCTTATGAATATAAAATAGAAGATTAGTTATAATAATAATGTACTAGTTACCAGTACATAGACTACTAAAGGTAACAAAAAGATAACTTAGTTTATCTTTTTTTGCGTTTTTAGGTATAATATTGTATAATTATTCCAGTTTAAAGGTGATTTTATGAAAAAAGTTGTTATTGGAATGAGTGGAGGAGTAGATAGTAGCGTGGCTGCTATAATGCTTCAAAAGGAAGGCTATGAAGTAATAGGACTTTTTATGAGAAATTGGGATTCTTTTGCAGATGGTGAGATTAATGACGCACCTGTTACAGAGTTAGGTATATGCCCGCAGGAAGTAGATTATAACGATGCTAAGAAAGTGTGCGATAAACTAGGTATACCTTTATATAGAAAAGATTTTATAAAGGAATATTGGGATTATGTATTTACATACTTTTTAGATGAACTAAAAAAAGGTAGAACTCCTAATCCAGATATAATGTGCAACAAGTATATAAAGTTTGATATGTTTGCTCGTGAAGCTAAGAAATTAGGAGCAGATTATATTGCAACAGGGCATTATGCAAGACTTGAAAATGGTAATTTACTAAAAGCTCTCGATGAAAATAAAGATCAATCTTACTTTCTTGCTCAAGTTAGTAAGGAGCACTTTAAAAACGTATTGTTTCCAATTGGGAATATGAATAAAAAAGATGTCCGTAAAATCGCAGAAGAGTATGGACTTGTTACTGCTAATAAAAAGGGTTCTACTGGAATTTGTTTTATAGGTGAGAGAAACTTTACAAAATTCTTAAAAAACTATTTGCCAAATCAGCCTGGAGATGTAGTTAATATAGATACAAATGAGGTAATAGGTAGACATATAGGTCTTATGAATTATACGATAGGGCAAAGAAGAGGACTAGATATTGGAGGATTTAGCGATAGAATGTTTGTAGTAGGCAAAGACCTTTCTAAAAATGTTTTATATGTGTGTATAGGAGAAGATAACGATTATTTAATAACAGATTCCTGCACTCTAGATACAATAAATTGGTTATCTGATACTAAACCTGTTAAATGTATGGCAAAGTTTAGATATAGACAAAAAGATAATCCGGTAGAGATAAAATGGTTAAATGATGATGAAATATTGGTTACATATAAGCAAGGAATTAAAAGAGTAACTCCAGGGCAAGCCTGTGTATTTTATGATGGAGATATTTGTCTAGGTAGTGGGATTATTAAAGAAGTTAGAAAAAATAATGAAAAACTTTGGTACTTATAATAATGTAAAGTATTTAAAAAATGATACATTTATTTTACAATTTTACAAGATTAGTGATAAAATAATAATATAGGGTTGATGATTTTTATGAAAACACGTGGATTTACATTAATAGAACTACTTGCGGTAATAGTAATACTAGCTATTATCGCACTAATAGCGGTACCGACAATATTAAATATAATAAATGATACAAGAATTGAAAGTAAGAAAAGAAGTATAGATTTATATGGTAGAGCAATAGAGCTTGCAATAGCAAGGAAAAATTTAACTAGTGACGTACCAATAGGTAATTATAAGATAGATGGTAATAAATTAACTTTAGAGGATAGTGATTTCTCATTTGAAGTAGAATATGATGGTTCAAAAGTAGAATGTGATATAGTACAACTTAATGAGGATGGAATGGTATACTTAGATGAATGTAAAGTAGATGGAGATAAAGTAGATTATTCATATGGCGATAAATATACTAAAGTAGAATATTTAGAAAGTACAGGAACACAATATATTAATACAAATTTTATAGTTAATATTGATAATTGTTCTAATATTAGATTTGTCGTTGATACTAAAATTTTATCAACAGGTGGTTGGCTTCTCGATGGTAGCGCAGTTAGAGGAAGAAACGGCATTTATATCGGAGCTAGAGGTGATGTTGTTTACTATGGAGTTGGTAACGATGTTAGTACTAATATAATACATAATAACAAACGTTATGTATTTGATTTAGATGTAAAAAATAATAAATATATTGTAACTGACAAACTAACTGGTGAAAAACTTGTAAATCTTGATACATTAAATACAAATTTATTAAACTTTGATAATGTTGGTTTACCTCTATGGCTATTTGGATATTCAGGAGAAGCTAGGAGACATAATGCGTTAATATATAGCTGTAAAATATATGATAACGATATACTAGTTAGAGACTTTATACCAGTACTAGATGAAGATGGAACTCCATCTATGTATGATAAAGTGGAAAAGAAATATTATTACAATCAAGGTACAGAAGAGTTTAAATACGGTTATTAATTAAAATATATAAAGGGCATAGATATGTCCTTTTAACAACAAACTTTTTTAAAATCATATAATTTAGTGGTGAGACTATGACTTTAAATGAGATTATAAAAGTTATAAATGGTAAATCTAATATAAATAGTGAAGAAGTAATAAATGAAATAAAAACTGATACTAGAAAGATTAATAAAAAAGATATATTTATAGCTTTAAAAGGTAAGAATTACGATGGAGAAAATTTTATAGATGAAGCATTTAAAAAAGGAGCTATTTCTTGTATAACAGAAAGTGATTATGAAAATTGCGTTAAAGTTGATAGTACGCTAGAAGCGCTCTTCTTACTTGGAAAATATATAAGAGAGAAATATCAAATACCTTTAATATCAATAACTGGTTCAAATGGTAAAACTACTACCAAAGATTTATTATCATATATACTTAAAAGTAAATATAATGTACTACATAACGAAGGTAGTAAAAATAATATAATTGGTGTATCTGATACCTTATTTAAACTAAATAAAGATATCGATATTATTGTGATGGAGTTAGGTACTAATCATTTAGGCGAGATAGAAAAACTATCTAATATGTGTGATATAGATACATCTTTAATAACTAATATAGGTACCGCTCATTTAGAATATTTTAAGACAAGGAAAAATATTTTTAAAGAAAAGACGAGTGTAAAATGTAAAAACATGATAGTAAACGGTGATGACAAATATTTAAAAAAATTAAACTGTTTTAAATGTGGAATTAATAAAAAGAATGATTTGATTGCCTATAATATAAAAGAATATATAGACCATACAACATTTAATATATTTATAGATAAAAAGTACAAAGTAGTATTTAATAATCCTGGAATACATTTTATAAACGATATATTGTTAGTTATAAAATGTTCTCTTGATTATGGTATTGAAATAGATACTATAATAAAAAAAATAGGTGAATTTAAACTTACTAATAATAGAATGACTGTAAAAAAAATAAATAGTAATACATTAATAAGTGATTGCTATAACGCTAGTTTAGAATCTATAAAAGCTGGACTTAAATATTTAAAAAATATAAAAAGTAAAAAAATAATAATACTAGGTGATATACTAGAACTTGGAAAATACTCTAAAAAAATACATAAAAAAATAAATAAAGAACTAAAAAAAATAAGCAATAAAGAGGTTATAACAGTAGGGGATTTTTCAAAATATATACGAGGTATTCACTATAGAGATGTAGATGAGTTAATAGATAACTTTAACTTAGATAATATAGATAATTCTTATATATATGTAAAAGGTTCACACAAGATAAATTTAGATAAATTTGTAGACTTTATAACAAAGTAATTATTTACTTATCCATTTATAAATGATATAATTGTTTTACTTGAGGTGACACATGAAAGTAAAATACGAATTATTAAAAAACGATACAAAAACTAGTTCAAGATACGGTTTACTTCATACAAACTACGGTACTTTTGAAACACCAATGTTTATGCCTGTTGGGACACTCGCAACAGTAAAGACATTATCTCCAGAAGAGGTAAAAGAAATAGGTAGTGGGGTAATTTTATCAAATACGTACCACCTATGGCTTAGACCCGGTGAGGATATTGTAAATAAGGCAGGGGGACTTCATAAGTTTATGAATTATGATGGACCTATATTAACTGATAGTGGTGGTTTTCAAGTATTTAGTTTAGCTAAAAAGAAAGATATAACAGAAGAGGGAGTTCATTTTAAAAGTCATATAGATGGTAAAAGTTTATTCTTAACCCCTGAAAAGTCTATTGAAATACAAAATAAATTAGATAGTGATATCGCTATGTCTTTTGATGAGTGTATACCATATCCAGCAGACTATGAGTATGCTAAAGAGTCAACTTTAAGAACACTTCGTTGGGCTAAAAGAGGTAAGGATGTATTTAATAATGATAATCAATCTTTATTTGGAATAGTTCAAGGAGGAGAATATGAAGATTTAAGACATTTAAGCGCGATTGAAACTGTTAAGATGGATTTTGACGGTTATAGTATAGGTGGGACTAGTGTTGGTGAAGATAAAGTTACTATGTATAAAATGATAGATTATGCAATTAAATATTTGCCTAAAGATAAACCGAGATATTTAATGGGTGTAGGAGAGCCTATAGATATAATAGAGGGTGTTATTAGAGGGGTTGACATGTTTGACTGCGTTCTTCCAACAAGAATAGCTAGACATGGTAATGCATTTACAAGATACGGTAAAATAAACATAAGAAATGCTAAGTATAAAGAGGATTTTACTCCGATAGATAACTGTGATTGTTATACTTGTAAACACTATACTAAAGCATATATTAGACATTTAATAGTATCAAATGAATCTTTTGGGCAGCGCCTTTTATCAATTCACAACATCAGATTTTTAACTAAACTAACAGAAGATTTAAGAGAAGCTATAAAAAATGATAACATACTAGAATATAGAGATAATTTTATTAAGAATTATAGGGGAGAACATGAAAATACAAAATAAAACATACAATATAAAAAGCAATATAAATAAAAAAATAGTACTTATATCAGATATACATTATTCATCAAAAAAGGATATTAAAAATCTTAATATTGTTTTAGATAGGATAAAAAAGATAAATCCAGATTATATATGTATCCCAGGTGATACAATAGATAAATCTGAAATAAAAGATAGTGTACAATTTATAAATTGGTTAAAAAAACTAACTAAAATTTCTAAAGTAATAGTATCAATAGGTAATCATGAATTTTATATTACTAAAAATAAGTTTGGATTAAATAGAGATTTTTTAAGGAAAATATCATATATAGATAATTTATATCTATTAAATAATCAAAATATAGTAATAGATAATATAAATTTTATTGGAATTACTGCTCCAATTGAGTGTTATAACAATAAAGAAGGTATAAAACAATATTTAAAGAATATAAAGACAGATAGTAAATATTATAATATATTGCTTTGTCATTCTCCTGAATTTGTCTATTGCGAAGATAATATAAAAGATTTAAGTTTAGATTTAGTGCTTTGTGGTCATATGCATGGTGGATTAGTTCCTCCAATGTTTAGATTTATATTTAAAAATAATGGATTGGTAAGTCCTTATAAAAAATTATTTCCAAAGAATGTTTATGGACACTTAAAAGTAAATAACACGGATATAATAATAACATCAGGGCTTAGAGTTTTCCCTTTAAGACCTATAAACAGCTTATTTACTAAGGAAATCGTTATAATTAATTTGACATTTGATAAAAAATATGTATAATATCAGGTGGTGATTTTGATGGAGAAAGATATTTTAAGGGATTTTGAGACATTTGATGAGTTTCCAGATAAATATTTACATATAAATAAAAAAAGTAATTACTATTTTCTAGATAATGGTTATAGAAATTGTATAGCCAAAAGGAAGATGGACTTAGTTTCAGTAGATTGTGAAGATGGATTAAAAACAGAAGAGAGTTTTTATAGAATAGAAGATGGAAAACTTGTCTTAAAAAGAAAATTGACTAATGGAGTGGTAACTAGTGAGGATGATAATTCTCGTGTAGTTGATCTTGGCACACTATTAGAGGATGGAGAAGATGTCCTAATGTCTATGGGACAATATGAAAAGATATTTCATGGCAAAAATTCTGTTAAAGTTTTTGTAATAAGTAAGAAAAACAAATAGATACTTTCTAAAGGTATCTATTTATTTTTTTAAATATTATGAAAAAAATTGAAAAACATCAGTTTTTCTTTTTTTAAGCTCAAAAAATTACAGTTTTTATATCTTGCATAAGCAGTTTTTAAAGTTTTAGATATATTTAATTTTACAGTTTATTAAAAACGTACTTTTGATATATTTTTTAAAGTGTGATAAAAGTATATTCGAAAGGAGATTTTTATGAAAAAAATTATATTTATATTTCTTATTTTATTCTTATTTATGCCTTTAGTAAATGCGGTAAATACAGAAAAATTTCATTTAGGAGGTAAACTTTCAAATATATATGTAAGTATTAAAAAAGGTGATCAAAAATATGAAGGTAATATGTACATATATAGAAGGTCTGATAATGTTGAAGTTTACTGTATAGATCCATTTACTGTTATTAATACAAGAAAATACTATGATGAGTACGATTATAACAATCCTATATTTAATTTATCAGATGAAAAATTAAATAGGATGAATTTAATCGCATACTATGGTTATAATTATCAAACACATACAAATATAAGTTGGTATGCAGTCGCACAATTCCTTGTGTGGAAGACTATAGGTTTGGATAGTATCAACTTTACTAATTCTTCATTTAAACCTATCAATGATTATGATAGTATGATTGAGGAGATAGAAAATCTTGTTGACAGTTATTATATTAAGCCTAGTTTTTCTGATAGTCACTTAAATTATACAATCAATAACAGTTATGAATTAACTGATGAGAATAATACTTTGAGTAACTATGTTATAAAAAATTCAAATATAGATTCTAAGATAGTTGGAAACAAATTACAAATAAATACTAAAGATACTGGTAACTATGAAATTACATTTATTAGAAAAAGTCCAGTTACGGATGGTTATCTATTATATGCCTCAACTGGAGATCAATCATTACTTTTTCCAGGTAAGATAGAAGATATAGAGTTTAAACTTACTATAGAAGTAAGTAGTGGGAATGTCAAATTAAATAAATTAGATAGTGAAGGAATTGATAGAAAGTATGCGACATTAAAAGGAGCAGTGTATGGTGTATATAGGGGTGAGAATTTAATTCAAACTATTGAAACTGATGAATTTGGAATAGCTTATTTAGATAATCTACCATACGGTAAGTATTATATAAAAGAAATTACTCCAAGTACAGGGTATGAACTAGATACTAATACTTATGAATTTGAAATAACAAAAGATACAAAAGATATTACAATTAAATCATATGAAAATGTAATAAAGGGCAAAGTTACTTTAAACAAGCTTGATAGTGAAGGGCTTGATAGAAAATACGCAACATTAAAAGGAGCAGTATATGGAATATATCAGGATGGAGATTTAATTCAAACTATCGAAACAAATGAAAATGGTGTTGCTTACTTAGATAATCTACCATATGGAAAGTATTATGTAAAAGAAATTACTCCAAGTTTCGGATATGAACTAGATCCCAAAACTTATGAATTTGAAATAACAAAGGATATAAAAGATATTACAATTAAATCATATGAAAATGTAATAAAGGGCAAAGTTACTTTAAATAAATTCGATAGTGAAGGGTTTGATAGAAAGTACGCAACCTTAAAAGGTGCAGTGTACGGAATATATCAAGATGGAGACTTAATTCAGACTATCGAAACAAATGAATTAGGAATAGCTTATTTAGATAATCTGCCATACGGTAAGTACTATGTAAAAGAAATTACTCCAAGTACAGGGTATGAACTAGATCCCAAAACTTATGAATTTGAAATAACAAAGGATACAAAAGATATTACAATTAAATCATATGAAAATGTAATAAAGGGAAAAGTTACTTTAAATAAATTCGATAGTGAAGGAATTGATAGGAAGTATGCCACATTAAAAGGAGCAGTATATGGAATATATCAAGATAATGAATTAGTAAAAGAGATAGTAACTGATGAAGATGGCGTTGCTTACTTAGATAAACTGCCATACGGTAAGTATTATGTAAAAGAGATAACTCCAAGTACAGGGTATGAGCTAGATACTAATACTTATGAATTTGAAATAACAAAGGATACAAGAGATATTACGATTAATTCATATGAGAATGTAATAAAAGGCAAAGTTACTTTAAATAAACTTGATAGCGAAGGACTTGATAGAAAGTACGCAACTTTAAAAGGAGCAGTGTACGGTGTATATAAAGGTGAAAATTTAATTCAAACTATTGAAACTGATGAATTTGGAATAGCTTATTTAGATAATCTACCATACGGTAAGTATTATATAAAAGAAATAACTCCAAGTACGGGGTATGAACTAGATACTAATACTTATGAATTTGAGATAACAAAAGATACTAAAGATATTACAATTAAATCATATGAGAATGTAATAAAGGGACAAGTTACTTTAAATAAATTCGATAGTGAAGGAATAGATAGAAAATACGCAACCTTAAAAGGAGCGGTATATGGAATATATCAAGATGGAGATCTAATTCAAACTATCGAAACAGATGAAAATGGAATAGCTTATTTAGATAAACTACTATATGGAAAGTATTATGTAAAAGAAATAACCCCAAGTATAGGGTATGAACTAGATCCCAAAACTTATGAATTTGAAATAACAAAGGATACAAAAGATATTACAATTAAATCATATGAAAATGTAATAAAAGGAAAAGTAACTTTAAATAAATTCGATAGTGAAGGACTTGATAGGAAGTACGCAACCTTAAAAGGGGCGGTATACGGTGTATATCAAGATGGAGATTTAATTCAGACTATCGAAACAAATGAATTAGGAATAGCTTATTTAGATAATCTGCCATACGGTAAGTACTATGTAAAAGAAATTACTCCAAGTACAGGGTATGAACTAGATCCCAAAACTTATGAATTTGAAATAACAAAGGATACAAAAGATATTACAATTAAATCATATG
>CANQAT010000015.1 GCA_947588925.1 uncultured Bacilli bacterium
CTTTTTGGCGTGGAACAAAAATCTTTTTGAGATTTTTGTTAAAAATGACTTGACTTTTTATAGTTAGTCACCACTATTATTGTAACACACTTTTAATATTTTTTGCATAATTGATTGACAAAAATTCTATTCTGTTATAATATTATGTAATTGGAGGCTAACCATATGAATGATGAAATAAGTGCGAATAAAGTTTGGGATGAAGTAGAAATATACTTATCTAGTAACGGGGCTAAAGATACAATAGAAAAGTTTGAACAAAATATTATTGGACTTGGAAATGCGGAATTATCATACTATTTTGCTAGGGATATAGAAGGTGCGAATGTAAAAGCTCATGAAATGGTAGTATTAAATAGTAAAGATCCAAAATGGTGTTTCTACTTCGCAAAAGATGTTAAAAAAGCAGATAAAAAAGCTCATGAGCAAGTAATTTTAGAAAGTAAAGAGCCATTGTGGTGCTTAAACTTTGCTATGAAAATAAAGGGATCTGATAAGCTTGCTTTAGGAAATGTTATAATTGAAAGCAAAGAGTTATTATGGTGTTACCTATATGCAATCGCAATAAAGAAAGCTGATAAGAAAGCTTTTGGTAAAGTTATTTTAGATAGTAAGGATAAATATTGGAATAAAAAATTTATGGAAGACATAAAAGGTTCAGATAAAAAAGCTCATAAATTATTGATTAAGTAAAAACTGTTATAGCAATATTAGACGTAGTATATTATAAACTTAAAAAGATTGTTTCTACTTTTTAATAGTTATATCTAATCTTTTTAAGTTTATAATCATAAGTTTTATGGTAATTTATAGTATATGTAATACCAAAAACATTACTACTACAACAAATATTAAAACTACAATAGAACTTTTTTTTAATTCCTATTTTTTTCATATCATCATTATTGTTATAGCACACTTTGCATAATTGATTGACAATTTGATTGATTAATGTATAATAATGTTTAGTTGGAGGTATTATTATGAATTTTCAAGATCTAAGTAAAGATAAATTAAAAAATTCAATTGATAAATTCAATCAACAACATGGTTATAAAAAAACAATTGAATATTTTGAAAATGATATAATACGATTAAAAGATGCAGAGATGTCTTATTATTTTGCGAAGGATGTAAAAGGAGCAAATATTAGGGCACACGAACAAATAGTATTAGAAAGCAAAGATGCAGAATACTGTTATTATTTTGCGAAGGATGTAAAAGGAGCAAATATTAGGGCACACGAACAAATAGTATTAGAAAGCAAAGATGCAGAATACTGTTATTATTTTGCATGGGATGTAAAAAGAGCAAATATAGGTGCACTTGAAAAAGTGGCATTAGAAAGTAAAAATGTACAATTCTGTTATTTGTTTGCAAGCAATGTAAAAGGAGCAAATATAAGTGCACTTGAACAAGTGGTATTAGAAAGTAAAGATGTAGAAAATTGTTATTATTTTGCAAGGGATGTAAAAGGAGCAAATATAGGTGCGCTTGAACAAATAGTATTGGAAAGTAAAGATCCAACCTACATTTCTTTATTTAAAGAATTAATTGAAAAAAATATGCAACTTGAAAGTGAAATGAAAAATAATACACGAGATATAAAACAATTTGTTAAATCATTTGGTAAAAATAAAAAGAAATAAATGAGATTGACTATTATAATAAAAATATAATAGTTTTTCTTTTTAAAACTTTAAAAATATTGTATAATGGTAGTGGTGGTAGTATGTTAGAAATAGATAATAACTCTATAATAATTTGTGGTGAACATTCTAAATTACAGTTACTTAAAAATATAAAGAAATTAGTAAGTGTTAAAATAATGAGTATGAGTGAGTTTATTAGTTCATACTACTTTGATTATGATGAGAAAAGTATTATTTATTTAATAAATAAGTATGGAATAAAGTATGAGGTAGCGAAAGAATATTTAGCTAACCTAATATATATAGAAGATAAAAGTTATAATATAGAAAAGTTAGATTTTTTAGTTAGTATTAAACGTGAATTAATAGAAAACAATCTACTTATATTTAACAGTAGATTTAAAAATTTTATAAAAGATAAAAATATTATTATATATAACTATAACTTATCTAAGTTTGAAAAACATTTATTAAAAGATATAAACTATAAAGAGATAAAGCCTATTCAAAATAACTATACACCAGTTATATATGAATTTGATAATATAGAAGAAGAAGTAGAGTTTATAGCAAGAAGTATATCTAAATTAATTAATGATAATGTAGATATAAATAAAATAAAACTTACTAATGTAAGTGATGATTATATAAATATAATAACTAAAATATTTAATTTCTATAATTTAAAGATAGATAAGTTTAACAATATTCCAGTAATGTCTAATATAATAGGAACTACGTTTTTAAATAACCTAGATTTAGGTATAGAAAAGGCAATAGAATCTATTTCTAGTTATGATAAAACAGATACTTATAATAAAATCATAAATATTTGTAATAAATATATATGGTGTGATAATGAGAAAGATTTAAAAACACTAATAGAGTATGATTTAAAACACACATATATTAAAAATCCTAAATATACAAATATGATAGAAGTAGTAGATTATAAATCTTATAGTTTTACTGATGAATATGTATTTATGTTAGGATTTAATCAAGGTATAATACCTAAGATATATAAAGATGAAGATTATATAAGTGATAATATAAAACCTAGTTATATGGATAGTACAATAGAAAAAAATACTTTTGAGAAAGTTAGTACGATTAGTGCGATTAAAAATATAAAGAATTTAACTATAACATATAAATTAAAAACACCATTTAGTATATTTTATCCATCTAACTTGATAGATGATTTAATACCTCCAATTAAAGGGAAGATAGATTATAGTACTAGTTATAGTGATATAGATGATGAAATCACACTTGCAAATGATTTAGATGAGTTAATAAAGTTTGGTAAAACGAGTGATACTTTAGAGTTACTTAACTCTAACTATGATATACCTTATAATACATATTCTCATAGATTTACAGGATTATCTATTAATAAGTTAAGAGATTATATAAAAAGGCAAAAGAGTTTTAATTTATCTTATACACTTATGGATAATTATAATAGATGTGCGTTTCGCTTTTATATAGATAAGATACTATGTTTATCAACACTCGATGATAGTTTTGGTATTACTTTAGGTAATTTGTACCACCACGTCCTAGAAAAACTTGTTAAAAGTGATATTGATATAGAAAGTACAGTTAATGATTATATAAAAGATAACGATATATTTTTAACTAATTCAAATAGGTTCTTTGTAAATAGAGCAATAGATAATTTAAAATACTTAAAAGGTATCCTAGAAAAGCAAAATAGTTTTTCTAAATTAAAGAAGTGTGAGACTGAAAAATTCGTTAAAATACCTCTTAAAGATAACATAAACTTTGTAGGTTTTATAGATAAAATAGTTTATGATAATATTAAAGATAAGACTATTGTAGCAATTATAGATTATAAGACTTATGTTAAAAAGCCTAGTTTAAAATATATAGATAGTGGGATAGGATTACAACTTCCAGTTTATATGTATTTATCAAGTTATTCATATAAGAATATAAACTTTGCTGGATTTTATTTACAAAACATTACTTTAGATAATAAAAGTGATGAAGAAAAAGAGAAGAGTTTAAAACTTATAGGATATACAAATACTGATAAAGAGATACTAGAAAACTTTGATAGTAATTATATGGATAGTAGTGTTATAGATGGAATTAAGATAAATAAAGATGGTAATTTTAGTTCTAGTAGTTTAAAAAGAATGTTATCAAATGATGAGATAGATGGCGTTATAAAAACAGTAAGAGAAAAGATTGATGAGACACTTGATAATGTACTAGATTCAAAGTTTGATATTAACCCTAAAATGGATAAAGAAAATATTGGATGTGAGTTTTGTAAATATAGGGATTTGTGTTTTAAGAAAGCTTATGATTTTAAAAGTATTAAAGGCAATAAGAGATTTGATGATGAGGAGTAATCTGTATTAAGGAGAATATATATGGAAGTTTATAATTATAATATATATAAAAATGTTTATGATGATATGAAATGTGGTAAGAAAACTGTTGAATTTAGATTACTTAATGAAAAGTCAGAAAAAATAAAAATAGGAGATATTATATACTTTAAAGTAGTGAACAGTGATTTAATACTTAAGACAACTGTTATAGATAAGTTTATATATAATGATATTGATGATTTATGGAACCATAAAGAAGTTTTAAATAATGTGTTAAACTATACAAAAGAACAGTTTAAATCTACATTTTATGAAATATTTGGAAAAGATAATGTATTAAATAGTAAGATAGTTGGAATAAAAATATGTGTTCAAGAGAATAAAGTATAAAAATTATAGGTTTTTGATATAAATTTCATTAAAACCATTTACAAACGTATGTATTAATAGTATAATTAAAATGCTTAAAGAATAAGGGATACTGAACAAAAAAATTGACTATTACAAATGTAATAGTCATACGACCAAATGGTCACAGTCATTCGGCTTAGCCGATACGCTCTTTTGAGCACAGTTAGAAACATATTTGCTTCAACGACATAATAATATCATAAAAAATATTATTTGTAAATATTAACGAGATTATTAAACTTAATAAAAGATTTTGTAACAGGGAGGAATAATAAATGAACGAAATTGATAAAATTGACATCGCTTGTAAGAGATATAAAATTCTTAAAAATAGTGGCTATGAAAAATTTAATACTATTGATAATTGGTTGGAAAAAGAAAGTACTATATTTCAAAATGAATTAACAAATGAAGATAAAACTTATAAAAAATTAAAACGTGGACAAATTATAAAAGCAGATTTTGGTATTAATATTGGGTCAGAATTGTGTTATACCCATTTTGCAATAGTACTTGATAAAAATGATAGTATATATAGTGATAATATAATGGTGTTGCCAATAACATCAAAAAAGGGGAATAATCGTATAAATTTAGGAAAAATATTACATGAAATATATCCGAATTCATTAAAGTATAATTTGTTTTGCTATGCGAATATTACTCAAATAAAGTCTATTAGTAAATCAAGAATATTTCAGGACAACAAAAATTATGTTTGTAAAAATGAAATATTAGATAAGATTGATAGAGAAGTTTTAAAAATGTACACAAATATAGATGAAAGAAAAGTAAAAATAAACGTTTGAATGTTTAAATGCTTGACTTTTAAATGAGAATATGGTATAAATGTATTGATCAGTTAATTGATTATATTTAGTCCTTTACGGACATCTCAGTTTCTTTTGAAACTGTACTTAGCTCTTTACGAGCACTTAGATACCATATTTGGTATCTTTTATTTTTTAGGTTAAGTTTGTAAAAAATTTCAAGACCTAGTGATTTATTAAAAAAAATAGTATAAAAAATAGTGAGTTTTCCCCTGACTAAAGATTTCCACAAGTCATTGCTTGTTGGAATACACTCAGTATTCCCTTTAGTTTATCAGCGAACTACTCACTCACTAGTCAAATAATATCATAAAAAATATTATTTGCCAAAAATGCACATGTAAAAAATGCTTGTTGATGGAGTAAATCAACCTATTTCAGAATGTAATAAAGGTAGTGATAAAATGAGTAAATGGACAAATGAACAAGAAGAAGCTATAACAAAGACAGGTACTAATATTATTGTATCTGCAGGAGCAGGTAGTGGTAAAACTGCAGTCTTAACTGAAAGAACTATTAGAAAACTATTAAATGGAGGTAACATTAATAGACTTTTAATACTAACTTTTACAAATGCAGCAGCAGGAGAGATGAAAGATAGAATTAGAAGTGCGATTAAAGGCGCAAACCTTAAAGAACAACTAGATTATATAGACTCATCTTATATAACTACATTTGATTCATTTGCCCTATCAATCGTTAGGAGGTACCACACTCTCCTAAAACTAACAAATGATATATCTATAATGGATTCATCTATAGAAACACTTAAGACGAATGAATTTATAGATGAAATATTTGAAAACATGTATGAAGATGAAGACTTTGGTAAACTAATTAAAGACTTTGCTATTAAAAGCGATGATAACATAAAAAAGATAGTAAAAGAAGCGTCTAGTAAATTAGATTTAATTCCTGAGAAAAGAGAATATCTAAATAGTTACATAGATACTCATTTTAATGAAAAATTTATAGAAGATAAAATAAACGATTATATAAATATAATAAATAAAGAGATATCTTTTATTAAAGAAGATTATAAAGAGTTAACTTCTAGGGTAGATAATAAGTTTATAGAAACTTATAATGTAGAACCATTAATAAATTCTAAAACCTATGAAGAGATTAAAAATAGTTTAACTTTAATAGGAAGTCCAAGAAAGAATAAAAACTGTGAGGAAGACTTTAAAATATATAAAGATAAAATTGATGTACGCAAAAAGAAATTAATAGAACTAACTAGATTTAAAGATACAAAAGATATAAAAGATTCACTTTTATCAACAGAGCCTTATATAAGAGCTATAATAAAAATAATATTAAAATTTGATGAGATGTTTTTAGATTATAAAAACAAGATGAACTTATATACTTTTACTGATATTGCTTTAATGGCTATAAAAGTTATAAAAGAAAATCCTGATGTTAAAGAAGAATTAAAGAACAGTTTTGATGAAATAATGGTTGATGAATATCAAGATACAAGTAATATACAAGAAGAGTTTATAAACTTAATATCTAATAATAATGTATATATGGTTGGAGATATAAAGCAGTCTATATATAGATTTAGACATGCAAACCCTTATATATTTAGAAATAAATACGACAACTATTCTAAAAACTTAGGAGGAATAAAGATAGACTTACTTAAAAACTTTAGGTCTCGTAGTGAGGTATTAGATAATATAAATTTGATATTTAATTTAATTATGGATAACGAAGTAGGGGATGCAGAGTATAAAGAGTCTCACCAGATGAACTTTGGTAACAAAAGTTATATAGAAGAGTGTAAGACAGATCAAAACTACAATATGGAAATATTTAACTACAATCCAAAAGATATAGACTATACAACAGATGAGATTGAGGCTTTCACAACTGCATATGATATTAAAGAAAAACTAGAAAATAAATATCTTGTAGTAGATAAAAAAACAAAGACACTTCGTCCTTGTACATATAGTGATTTTGCAATAATAATGGATAGGGGAACAGCTTTTGATTTATATAAAAAGATATTTGAGTATGTAGGAATACCTATAGTACAAATAAAAAATGAAAAACTAACAATAAATGATGATATAATTGTACTTAAAAATTTATTAAATTTAATAGTTAAAGTAAATCTAAATGAGATAGATGATGAGTTTAAATACTTATTTACAAGTGTATCAAGGTCTTATATATTTAGAACACCTGATGAAGAGATATTCGATATAATAAAGTCTAATAACTTTTATGATACAGAGTTATATAAAAAGTGCAAAAAAATTGATATAACTGAAATATCTAATATAGATTTATTAAATAGAGTATTAGATGAGTTTGATTACTATAAAAAGTTAATAACTACTAATAATATAAAAGAGTCTATGATAAGATTAGACTACTTAAAAGATTTAAGTATATCCTTATCTAACATCGGATATAATGTTATAGATTTTGCTCATTATTTAACTAAAATGATAGAAAGTGGTGAGATAGAGTACTCACTTAATAGTGATTCTAGTAACTCAGTAAAAATACTTAATATACATAAAAGTAAAGGGCTTGAATATAGTATTTGTTACTTTACAGGGCTATATAAGAAATCTAACGATGAAGATTCAAAGGCTAAATTTATAGTAGATTCTAATTATAATATAATAACTCCTTATTATGATAACGGAATAAAAGAGACTATATTAAAAGATTTACTTTTAAATGAAGAGTTAAGAGAATCTATAAGCGAAAAAATAAGACTATTCTATGTTGCTTTAACTCGTGCGAAAGAAAAAATAATTATAGTGTGTCCAATAGATTTAGAAAAAGAGTCATTTGATACACTAGTTCCAAGTGATGAAAGACTTAAATATAATAGAATATCAAAGATGTTAGATAGTATTGCTAAAGTACTAACTCCATATATAAAAGAAATAGATTTTAATAAAGTAATACTAACTCACGATTATGAAAATACTAAAAGTTTGTATTACAAAGAAAAAGTAAAAAAGATAGATACTAAAATAAAAAAACTATCTAATAATATAGAATATGAATTAATAGATGAAGCAAGATATTCTAAAACTACTCATAAACTAATTACAAAAGAAGAATACGAAAATATGAAAAGTGGTACTAACCTTCATTATGTGTTTGAAACTGAAGACTTTAAAACTACTACTAATCCTTATATACTTAAGTTTTTAAAACATATAGATAATAACTATATAAATATATATAAAGAATATGAATTCGTATATGAAGATGATAATCTTTTTAAACACGGTATAATCGATTTAATGTTAGAATATGAAAATAGTATTTCTATAATAGATTATAAAATGAAAAATATAGCAGATGAAAACTATTTAAAACAGTTGAATGGATATAAAAAATATATCGAAAGTATTAGTAAAAAAGATGTATCTATTTACCTTTATTCAATACTTGATGATAAATTAGAAAGCTTAAATTAATTTTAAGTTTTTTGTTATCTGTTATTTTGCAAAAATTACATCAATATGGGTATTAGTTTTGTAAAATTATGGAAAAAATATTATAAAACATGTTATAATATTACTGGTGATGTTATGGAAAAAATAATTATGGTAGATGGAAATAACTTACTTTTTAGGAGTTTCTATGCTACCGCATATACCGGCAACTTTATGGAAAATTCTAAAGGATTTCCGACAAATGCACTATATGGATTTGCCAATATGATAAATAAAATAGTGTCTGAAGAAAGTCCAACATATATGATAGTTGCGTTTGATAAAGGAAAAACTTTTAGGCATGAAAAATATGACTTTTATAAGGGTGGCAGAGAGGAAACTCCAAATGAACTTAAAGAGCAGTTTCCAGTTGCTAAGGAAATGCTTGAGGCAATGGGTATAAAATATTATGAAATAGATAATTATGAAGCAGATGATATAATAGGTACATTTGCTAAGTATTGTGATAGTGATGATAACTATGATGGATTAATAATAAGTAGTGACAAAGATTTATTACAACTCATATCTAAGCACGTCGATATTAAATTATTAAAGTCAAAAGATTATATAAAATATAATGAGAAGTCATTTAAAGATGAGTGGGGAATAGATCCTATTAATATAATAGATTTAAAAGCTTTAATGGGAGATTCAAGCGATAACATTCCGGGCGTTAAAGGTATTGGTGAGAAGACCGCTTTAAAACTTTTAAAAGAGTATAAGACATTAGATAATATATATCAAAATATAGATGACATTAAAGGAACTGCTAAGCAAAAACTAATCGATGATAAAGATAATGCATACATGAGTTATGAGATTGCAACTATATGTAGGGATGTTCCAATAGATATAAACATATCTGATACAAAATACTTGGGTCCAAATACCAAACTCATAGATATTTATAAAGAATTAGAGTTTTCATCACTCTTAAGAAATATACAAGAAGATTTTTCTAATAAAAGTGAAAAAATAAAGTATAAAAAAGTAAATAATATAAATGAAATTGATATAAATGGAGATACTGCTGTTTATCTTGAGATGGATAATACCAATTATCATCTAGGCAATATTATAGGATTAGGTGTGTATAATAAAGATACTTCATTATTTATAAGTGGTGAGGTATTTAAACAAAGTCCTAGTTTCCTAGCAAATGTACCTCTTTATACTTACGATTATAAAAAACTTTTAGTAGTATGTACTAAAAACAATATAAAATTATCTAATATAGTATTTGATACTGCTATTGCAGCTTACTTGCTCGAGTATGTAATAAAAGATGATATTGCATATTTAGCAGGACAGTTAAACTGTAATCTTTCATCGCTATATAACATAAGTCATGAAAATTTAAGTATAGAAGAAGAGTGTGTAAAAAGAGCTAAATTTATTTATGATACAAAAGACAGATTAGAACAAGAATTAAAAGCAAAAGATATGTACAAAATATTTGAGGAAGTTGAAATGCCTTTAAGTAGAGTATTAGCTGATATGGAGTATACTGGATTTAAAGTTGATAAAAATAGATTGATGGAAATGGGAGAAGAATTAAAAATAAAAATAGAACTTATCACAAAAGATATATATAATTATGCTGGTGGGGCTTTTAATATACAGTCTACTGCTCAACTTAGTGAGGTCTTATTCGATAAGTTAGGATTGCCTCATAAATCAAAAAAAGGAAAAACTGGATATTCAACAGCTGCAGATGTACTTGAAAAGTTAAAGGATAAACATCCAATAATTAACTTAATATTAGAGTATAGATTGCTTACAAAATTGTATGCTTCTTATATAGAAGGACTTATCAACTTTATACAGGAAGACGGAAAAATACATACAATATATACGCAAACATTAACCAAGACAGGAAGATTATCTAGTATAGAGCCAAACTTACAGAATATACCTATTAGAAATGAATATGGAAGGCTTATAAGAAAAGCTTTTATGCCAAGTGATGATTCAGTAATTGTAAGTGCGGATTACTCTCAAATAGAGCTTAGATTATTTGCATGCATGGCAAAAATAGAATCATTAATGGACGCATTTAATTCTGGAGTTGATGTACATACCAAAACAGCAAGTGATATATTTAAAGTACCGATAGAGGCAGTAACTAAAGATATGAGAAGAGTAGCAAAAGCAGTAAACTTCGGTATAATATATGGAATAAGTGGATTTGGACTTTCTGAAAATCTAAACATAGACGCTAAATCTGGTATAGAATTTATAAATAACTATTATGAAACTTATCCCGGAATAAAAGCATATAAAGAAGAAGCTATAAAAAAGGCACATGAAAATGGATATGTAAAAACGTACTATGGAAGAATTAGAACTATAGAAGAATTAAAAAGCAGTAATCATTTAATTAGGCAAAGTGGAGAAAGAATCGCACTTAATACACCAATACAAGGAACTGCTGCAGACATAATTAAAATAGCAATGGTAAGATTATTTGACGAATTTAATAAAAGAGGCTTAAAAAGTAAGATACTTGTGCAAGTACACGACGAACTTGTAGTAGATACTAGAAATGATGAACTTGAGGTTGTTAAATCTCTTATGAAAGAAGTTATGGAAAATGTAGTAAACTTGGGGGTACCACTCACTGTAGATGTAGAATACGGTGATGACTGGTATCAAGCAAAATAGTACTTGCAAAAATTTAAAAATGTGCTAAAATATAAGTATAAATGTTTTGATTAGGACATGATTATATAATATTTATATAAAGAGATACTATTATTGGTGGAAGATAGTTTATGAAATTATATAGTTACTACCTATGAACTGGACTCGAAAGATGTCCCGGATATCCGTTATAAAAATTAAGATACAAAGGATGGTACCGTGTGTTTAAGCACTCCTTAAAAAGGGTGCTTTTTTTGTGGAGGAGGATTATTATGATTAATATTAAAGAAAATGAGAACTTGAGTGTATTAAATCACTCATGCGCACACTTACTTGCTCAGGCAGTAAAACATTTATATCCAAACGCAAAGTTTTGGGTAGGACCAGTTATCGAAGAAGGCTTTTATTATGATATCGATTTAGGTGATGAAGTAATAAAAGAAGAAGATTTAACTAAAATAGAAAAAGAGATGAAAAAAATATCTAAAGATGGCAAAAGAATAGTTAGAAGGGAATTAACTAGAAGCGAAGCTTTAGATATGTTTAAAGATGACCCATATAAAATAGATTTAATAAATAATATGGATGATAATACAGTTATTAGTTGTTATACACAGGGTGACTTTACTGATCTTTGTCGTGGTCCACACGTTGATACAGTTAAACAAATTAAGTATTTTAAACTTCTTAAAATAAGTGGTGCGTACTTCAAGGGTGATTCAAAAAATAAAATGCTTCAAAGAATATATGGAATATGTTTTGATAACGAGGAAGATTTGAATAATCATTTAAAAATGCTAGAAGAAGCTAAAGAGCGTGACCACCGTAAAATAGGTAAAGATCAAGAGTTATTCATGACTCACGAATTAGTAGGAGCAGGCATGCCTTTATGGCTTCCAAATGGCGCACTTATTCGTAAACAACTAGAAAATTATATATATGAAAAAGAGCAAAAAATGGGTTATGAACATGTATATACACCTTGTGTTGGAACAGTAAATCTTTATAAAACTTCAGGGCATTGGGACCACTACCAAGAAAATATGTTTCCTATGATGAAAGTAGATGATGAAGAGTTTGTTTTAAGACCTATGAATTGCCCTCACCACATGTTAGTTTACAAAAATAAGCTTCACTCTTATCGTGATTTGCCAATAAGAATAGGTGAGTTTGCAACTGATTTTAGATATGAGGCAAGTGGTGCGGTTAAAGGACTTGAAAGAGTAAGATGTATGTGTCAAAACGATGCTCACCTTTTTGTAACTCCAGAACAGATTAAAGAAGAGTTTAAAAAAGTTGTAGAATTAATATTAGATACATATAAAGACTTTGGAATTAACGATTATAAATTCCGTCTATCTTTAAGAGATCCTATGGACAAAGAAAAATACTTTGATGATGATGAGATGTGGAATGAGGCAGAAGATAAGTTAAGAGAAGTATTAAACGAACTTAAAATAGATTATTTTGAAGCAAAAGGAGAGGCAGCTTTCTATGGACCAAAGTTAGATGTTGAAGTTAAACCAGCAGTTGGACCTGAGGTTACTCTTTCAACTTGTCAGTTAGATTTCTTACTTCCAAGAAGATTTGAATTAACTTATGTAGATAGTACTGGAGAAAAGAAGACACCTGTTGTATTACATAGAGCAATATTCGGTACATTTGATAGATTTACAGCATTCTTAATAGAAGAGACTAAAGGTGCATTCCCACTTTGGCTCTCACCACTTCAAGTAAATATAATACCTGTAAACAGTGTTCATTTAGAGTTTGCTAAAGAGATTAAAGCTTTACTTGAGCAAAATAACATACGTACAAACTTAGATGATAGAGATGAGAAATTATCATATAAAATGCGTGAAAGTCAAACTAAGAAAATACCAGTAACTTTAATATTAGGAGATAAAGAGTTAGAAACTAAAACTATAAGTTATAGAGTATTTGGTAGTCAAGAAACTATAAATCTTAATACTCATGAATTTATAGATAAAATAAATAGTGCGATAAAAGAAAAGAAGAAAAATATTTAAAAATACAGAAATTATTAAATTGTGGTATTAAAATTACAGAAATTAATTCTTGATTGTACAGAATTTCATATTTCTGTAATTTTTTTTGTTTCAAATAATAAAACCTGCTTTTTGACTTTATATATAAAGAATAGTAATTTATATTTGGTGATAAATGTGAATTATTATAAGGAGATAAAACAGGAATTATTAAATAATGAAATATATAAAAAAGTTAAAGATTATTCTAAAAATAGAAGTGATTTGATGACTTACTATAATGTTGGTAAATTACTAGTATACGCACAAGGTGGTGAGAAAAGAGCTAAGTATGGAGATAATTTAATTAAAGAATATTCTTTAAAACTAACAAAAGAATTAAATAAAAAATATAATTGTAGAAATCTAATGAACATGAGGAAATTTTATATAATTTTTAAAAATGAAATTGTGAACGCAATGCGTTCACAATTAACATGGACTCATTATAGAGAACTTTTAAAATTAAAAGATATAAATGTAATAAACTATTATATAAATATATCTATTGAACAGAATTTATCTTATAGGGAACTTCATGAAAGAATAAAAAATAATGAATATGAAAGATTAGATGATAAAACTAAAAATAAACTAATTGCAAAAGAAAAACCAAAAGTAAATGATTTCATAAAAAATCCAATTATAATAAAGAATACTTTAGATTATAAAGATATATCAGAACAAGTCTTAAAGAAACTAATATTAGAAGATATACCAAGCTTTTTAAAAGAATTAGGAGATGGCTTTAGTTTTATAAAAGATGAATATAAAATAAAGATAGGAGATAGATATAATTATATAGATTTGCTTTTATTTAATTATATTTATAACTGCTTTGTTGTAATAGAGTTGAAAGTAACAGAATTTAAGTCAGAACACATAGGTCAGATAAAAAAATATATGAATTATATAGATAAGAATTTAAAAAATGAACTTCAAGAAAATACTATAGGAATAATAATATGTAAGAAGAATAACTATTTTGTTTTAGAATATGTAAGTGATGATAGAATATTTGAGGCTGAGTATAAAGTTATTTAAACGTATATTGACAAATATTAAAAATTGTGTATAATGTTAGTTAGTGAGAGGACATAAGGTAACGAGCTGTTCTGGGAGAAATCTTACACGTAATATACGGAGTCACTTATAGGTTGACTGCGTATTTTTTGTGTTTAAAAGTTATGTATTCTATGAAGTTATATTTTAAGAAAGAAGGTGTTATTATGTATTATAAGAAAATTGAAGGAAAAAGAGTTTACTTATCTCCAATGAGTTTAGATGATGCAGAAAAATATGTAAAATGGTTAAACGATTTTAAAGTTACTGATGGATTAAATGGCAGTCAAAATATGGTAACTTTAGAAGGTGAAAAAGAGTGGATTACAAATCAAACAAAAGAAGGTAATTTTCAGTTTGCTATAATTAGAACTGCAGATAATGAATTGATAGGGAATTGTGGTTTTAATAAGATAGACCAAGTAAATGGTACCGGTAATATTGGTATATTTATCGGTGAAGAAGAAAATAGAGGAAAAGGATATGGTACTGAAGCCCTTAAATTACTTATCAGTTTTGGATTTGATTATTTAAATTTAAACAATATAATGCTTAGTGTATACTCATTTAATGAAAGAGCAATTAAGTGTTATAAAAAATTAGGATTTAAAGAAATCGGAAGAAGAAGGGAAGCATATATAAAATGTAATGAAAGATACGATGATATATTTTTAGATATGCTTAGAAGTGAGTATTATGGTAAGGTGAACTATGATTAGATATAGCGATGAAGAAGGTTTTATAAAACCAAAAGGAATTAAATTTAGAGATGGTCAAGACAAAAATATAAAACTACCAGAAGTTGCAGTTTTAGTATTTTCGAGACATTTATTTAATGATGTTGTAGAAAAATTTCAGTGCATGGAAGTAGGGTATATATCATGTGCCAATCTTGAAAAAAATGTATACATACTAAAATATAAAGATAAGGAAATTACATTTGCAATGGCAGGTGTAAGTGGGCCACATATAAGTGCGGATATAGAAGATTTGAATGCTCAGGGAGTAAAGAAATTTATTATATTTGGGAACTGTGGAGTACTAGATTCAAGTATAGAAGACTGTTCAATAATTATACCTACTAAAGCATTCAGAGATGAAGGTACGAGTTATCACTATGTAAAAGATACTGATGCTATAGACATGAATCCAAAATATATAGATGAATTTATAGATTTATTAAAGGTGTATGGCTTTGATTATAAATTAGGATATACTTGGACTACAGATGCTTTTTATAGAGAAACAAAAGAAAAAATAAATTACTTTAAGAGTATGGGCGCTATAACAGTTGAAATGGAAGGCTCTGTAATAGCAAGTGTTTGCCAAAGAAAAAATTTAGACTATTTTACATTTTATTATGCAGGGGACAACCTAGATAGTACAGAGTGGGAAGAGAGAAGTTTATCTGGATTAACTAATATAGATAAGAAAAAAGAGGTAATGTTACTCGCATTAGATTTCGCAGTAAAACTTATATAAATTATAAACATACAAAAATTATAAAATTGTTATAATAAAATTACAGAAATTAGTTTTTGCTCGTGCAGAAATTCATATTTCTGTAACTTTTTTTGTTCAAAATAGTAAAAACTGCTTTTTGACTTTATATATAAAAAATAGTAATTTATATTTGGTGAGAAATATGAATTATTATAAAGAGATAAAGCAAGAATTATTAAACAATGAAATATATAAGAAAGTTAAAGATTATTCTAAAAATAAAAGTGATTTGATGACCTATTTTAATGTTGGTAGATTACTTGTAGATGCTCAAGGAGGAGAGAAAAGAGCTAAGTATGGAGATAATTTAATTAAAGAATATTCTATAAAATTAAGCAAAGAAATTGATAAAAAATATAGTTATAGAACACTATTTAGAATGAAACAGTTTTATATTTTGTTTAGCAATGAAAAAGTGTCGACACTGTCGACACAATTGACATGGTCTCACTATGTAGAATTATTAAAATTCGATGATATAAATAAAATAAACTATTATATTAAAATAGCAGAAGAACAAAATCTTGGGGTAAGAGAACTTAGAAATAAAATAAAAAATAAGGAATATGAAAGGTTAGATGATAAAACTAAAAATAAACTAATTGCAAAAGAAAAACCAAAAGTAAATGATTTCATAAAAAATCCAATTATAATAAAGAATACTTTAGATTATAAAGATATATCAGAACAAGTCTTAAAGAGACTAATACTAGAAGATATACCTAGCTTTTTAAAAGAGTTAGGCGATGGCTTTAGTTTTATAAAAGATGAATTTAAAATAAAAATAGGAGATAGATATAATTATATAGATTTACTTTTATTTAACTATATTTATAACTGTTTTGTAGTAATAGAGTTAAAAGTAACAGAATTTAAGTCAGAACACATTGGTCAGATAAGAAAATATATGAATTATATAGATAAAAATTTAAAAAATGAACTTCAAGAAAACACTATAGGAATAATAATATGTAAGAAGAATAACTATTTTGTTTTAGAATATGTAAGTGATGATAGAATATTTGAAGCTGAGTATAAAGTTGTTTGATTGGTTTAAAAAAATTCGTTAAAAACAAAGTGGAGATATGTATAAAACACAAAAATTATTAAACAATGAAATACATAAAAAAGTTAAAGATTATTCTGAAAAATTAACACTTGAAATAAGTAAATGTACTCAACTATGAATCTATATAATATGAGACTGTTTTATATGAAGTTTAAGGATGATAAACTTTTGCAGCATTGCCTGCAAAGTTATCATAGAGCCATATATAAAAGTATTCGTTGAACAAAACATATCTTATAGAGAATTTCATGAAAGAAAAAAAACAAATATGAGATTAATGTTTAAAAAAAAAATTTGGCATCCAGTGGATGCCAAATTAACTGGAGCCATTATGTAAAAATATTAAAGTTTGATGATATAAATTAATATAAATAATACCTTTTGAAGGTAATAGAATTATGAACGCAATGCGTGCACAATTAAGTTTATGAATTAAAATATATTATTTTTTACTTCAAAAATTTGTCATCTGTTCTACCTAATACCCAATCTATGGAATAATTACTCTTTACGCACAATTCTACTAAAAATGGACCCAATATTAAATATTTAGAGTTTTCATAATTGCTTATAGCAGAAGATGATGTATTAAACATATCTGCTAAATCTCTCATTGTACATTTTAAAAATTTTCTAATTTCCTTTATTCGTGAAGAAACTATATTGATATCTATATCATTACTAGATTTTAAATTTATTCTAACATTAGATATACCAAGCATGTAGTCTATATTTACTTCAAAAAAGTTTGCAAGTTGTAAAATCCTTTTTGTTGGAATAGAGAGTTTATTATTTTCCCATTCAGAGTATACAGATTCAACTACGCCAATGTATTTAGCAACATCTTTTCTTAACAAATTCCTTTCATCTCTTAACATCTCAAGTCTATGATTCATCGTTAAACACCTCAATAAAATTATTTCATTAAATTCGGTTATATTTAATTTTCTTCGCCACATTTGAGCAAAATGTGATATAATGTTATTGTAGGAGATGGAGCAAATGAAAAACGAGGGATTTACATTAGTAGAGTTACTAGCAGTAATATTAATACTAGCTTTTATTGCTATAATAGCAGTACCAATAGTATTAAATATAATAACAGAGGCAAAGATAAAATCATTAAAGATAAGTACAAGTGAATATATAAGAGCAGTAAATACGTCTCTTATAAATGAAGAAGTATTTAATAATGTAAAAGATGGATTATATACTATTACTGATAATGGAAAGAAAATAGTACTAGGAGATAAAGAGATATTTATAAACTATGATGGAAGAGGACTTAAAAGTGGATTACTTCTAATAGAGAACTCAAAAGTAAAAAGAGTATTAAAAGGCTTAATAGATGATTACTATGCAAGAGTAACAGATGAAGATATAGAGATACTAAAGAATTTAAATGAGAGTACTTTAGTTGATGGATTGACATTTAATGCGAATATAAAAACATTAGTTGGAGATGAATTAGGGGATAAAACATATTTTAGAGATGTAGTAGATACAAAAGTAAAGAAAATAATATTTTTACAAGATAGTGTACTTCCTGAAAGTTTAACTAAAGAAGATTTAGAAAATTTTAAACATATAAAAGTATCTACAGATAAAAGTGAATATGAAACAAATGCATATTATGATGAAGTTAATCAAGCAATATATGTATATAGTGATGGATATATAAGTTGTCCAACAGATCTTAGATGGATTTTTTCCAATTTTCAAGGGATAGAAGAAATAGAGTTAAATTTAATAGATACAAGTAAAGTAACAAACATGATAAGTATGTTTCAAGATTGTAATTTATTAAAGGATATTAATCTTATAGGAATTAATACAAGTAATGTAACAGATTTTGGAAGTATGTTTAGGGGATGTAGTGGTCTAACAGAACTAGATTTAAGTAATTTTAATACAAATAGTGCAAGAAGCATAGGTGGTATGTTTAGTAATTGTAGTAGTCTAGAGGAATTAAATTTAAGTAACTTTAATACAACTCAGGTAACAAATATGGGCGGTGCATGGGATACTGGTGTGTTTTCTGGATGTACAAATTTGAAAAAAATTATATTAGGTGAAAAATTTGATACAAGCAAAGCAACAGATATGCATAGAATGTTTGAAAGTTGTACAAATTTAAAAGAAATAAAGGGACTTGAAAATTTTGATACACATTTAGTGACAAATATGTATAATATGTTTTACGGATGTAATAGTTTAACAAATCTAGACTTAAGTAAGTGGAACACATCTAAGGTATTATCGATGGAGGCTATGTTTAGAAATTGCATCAATTTAAAAGAAATAAAAGGAATAGAAAATTTTAGTACAAGCGAAGTAACACGTATGGATAGTATGTTTTATAATTGTAGTAGTCTAACGAAACTTGACGTAAGCCATTTTGATACCTCAAGAGTAGAAAATATGAGTTCAATGTTTGAAGGCTGTAGTAGTTTAACAATTCTTGACACAAGTAGTTTTGATACTTCGTCTGTCAAAAACATGTGGGCTATGTTTAGAAATTGTAGTAGTTTAAAAGAGATAAAAGGAATAGAAAACTTTAACACTTCAAAAGTAGAAAATATGTGTGGTATGTTTAATTCATGTTCAAGTTTAGAATATTTGGATTTAAGTAAATGGGATACGAGAAATGTTACAGGCATAAATCACTTTAATACTGGTGGTAGTATATTTCAGAATTGCACCAATCTAAAAAGTATAAAGTTCGGAGAGAATTGTACGTTTGAAAAAGTAATTTATATGACTAGTATGTTTAATGGTTGTACAAATTTAAGTGAGATAGTAGGACTTGAATATTTTAATACATCTATTGCAATAGAAATGGGAGGAATGTTTTATAATTGTAGTAGTTTAACGAAACTCGATGTAAGTCATTTTGATACTTCAAAAGTAACTTTTATGCGCAACATGTTTTCAAACTGTACAAGTCTAACAGAATTAGATTTAAGAAGTTTTGATACACATAGCGCTACTGACTATGGCATGTTTTGGGGCTGTACTAACTTATCGGTTGTAAAAGTAACAACTGGTAAATGGAATTTGCCAGATAGTTTACTTAGTGGAACAAAAGCAAAAGAATATACATATTTTGATTTATAGTAAAAAACAATTAGAAAATATTAATTTTCCATGATATAATTTAAGCGGTGATAGAATGACTAGAGAAAAAATATTATCATTTATAATAAATAAACAAAATAAATTTCTAATACTTAAGGGAAACGACACTGACCCACAACTCAAAAAGTCAATCTGGTATGTCGTTACTGGAAGCGTTGAAGATTATGATAAAGATTTAAAAGAAGCAGTTAAAAGAGAAATAAAAGAAGAAACTAATTTAAATACACTCAAAATAATCGATATGGATTGGACTTTTAGATATAATTCACTCGGCGATGATTGTATTGAACACGCATATTTATCTATTGTTGATGATGAAAAAGTAATTTTAAATTTTGAATCCATCGATTATAAATGGTTAAGTTTTGATGAATTCATTGAAAAAATAAACTGGTTTTACGAGAAAGATGAATTAATATTAAGATTGAAAGGTATAATACAAAAAATAAAGTAATTGACAAAACTAAAAAAATGTAATATATTACTATTAGAGGAAGTGATACTAATGAAAAATTATGTAGGTAAAAAAATCATGTATACAAATAGTGTCACACCCACATCCTAAATAAAAAAAATTAAGATGTAGGTGTGAGTTTTAATCGTGCCTACATCTGTATTTATGTAAACTATACAGGTGTACTGTATAGTTTTTTTGATGGGAAGTGATAATATGATAGATATAAATTTAAGTAAAGTGTGTAAAACATACGGATTTGATAAAGTTTTAAATAATATAGATTTAACAGTTAATAAAAATGAAAAAGTAGCCTTAATTGGCTCAAACGGAAGTGGTAAAAGTACAATTTTAAAACTTATTGTAGGCATAGAAAATGTAAATAGTGGGGATATATCAATTAGAAAAGGTGCAAGTATTGGATATTTAAGTCAAATACCGATATATGAGGATAAAAGTGTAAGAGAATATATTTATGATACATTTAAAGATTTATTGAATTTAAAAGAAAAATTAGATAATCTTGAGAAAAATCTTAGTAGCGATATAAAAGTTATTAATAAATATACTAAAGTTCAAGAAGAATTTATAAGACTTGGAGGATATGAATTTGAAACAAAAATAAGTAAAATTTTATCAGCCTTTAACATAACAGATGAAATGTTAAATAGGAATTTCAATACATTATCAGGTGGAGAAAAAACGATATGTTCCTTGATAAGATTACTTTTAATAGAACCAGATATATTACTTTTAGATGAACCGACTAATCATTTAGACATTAAAAGAATTGAATGGTTAGAAAATTATTTAAAAAATTATAAAGGTACAGTTGTATTAATCTCACACGATAGATACTTCTTAGATAAAATAGTAAATAAAGTATTTTTACTTACAAAAAGAGGTATAGAAGTATACTTTGGAAATTATTCATATTTTATAAATGAAAATGAAGATAGAATTATGCTTGAGTTTAAAAAATATAAAGACCAACAAAAGATAATAGAGGCTATGAAAAAATCTATAAAAAGATTACAAGAATATGGAAAGTTATGTGGCCCTAGTGGTGGGGAAATATTCTTTAGAAGAGCAGCAAGTATAAAAAAGAGATTAGAAAGATTAGAAAAAGTTGATAAACCAGAACAAAAACATAATATAAATATAGATTTTAATACGGATTTTAGAACAGGTAAAGAAGTTTTAAGTATAGATGATTTAGATTTGTCTTTTGATACAAAGGAATTATTGGTTGATGCTAGTTTAAATCTTCTTTACAAAGAAAAAGCATGTCTCGTTGGAGATAATGGAACTGGGAAATCCACTTTAATTAAAGAAATATTAAAAGGTAATGATAAGGTAAAACTTGGAACTAATATTGTTATTGGATATATACCTCAAGAAATAGAATTTGATGACGATAACCTAAGTATAATAGAAGAAGCTAGAAAATATTTTGTTGGAACTATAGAAAACTTAAGATCTGCTCTTTTTAAATTCCTTTTTACAGGAGAAAATGTATATAAAAAAATTAAATTTTTATCCGGAGGAGAAAAGGTTAGACTAAAACTGTTTTGTTTAACTCAAGATAAATGTAATTTTCTTATACTAGATGAACCGACTAATCATATTGACATAGATACACGTGAAATACTTGAAAATGCATTAATTAATTTTAATGGAACAATACTTTTTGTATCACATGATAGATATTTTATAAATAAGGTAGCAACACATATAATAGAGATTAAAGATAAAAAGTTAAAAAAATATATAGGAGGATACGATGAGTATAGAAATTACAAATATAAAAACTAAAGAAGATGTTCTTCGTTATATGAAAAATAATATAAAATATGGTTGGATTGATATAAATGGTGATAAGCATATAAATACTATGAAAGATTTTAGAAGACTTTATAAAACTAGCAGTGTAGAAGATACTATAAAAAATAAACTAGGTACTTGTATTGAACAAGTCTCACTTATGAAATATTTATGTGATATTGCAAATATTAAATCAAAAATGTATTCTACTAGAATATATGAAAGAGATGACTATGATAACTTAGAAGAGGAAGAGCACATGCACTGCTTTTTACTAGTGTTTGAAGATAATAAGGTTTATCATTTAGAACACCCTAATTTTAATAGAATTGGTATATATGAATATTCTAATGAAGAAGAGGCTATAAAGACAATTAATGATTATTATGAGAAATTAAGTAATGGAGTATCAAGACCAGTTACAGAATATACTTATGTACCAGTTGGAATATCTTTTAAAGAATTTAATGCTTATTTAAATAATTTAGGAAGTATTATAAATAAAGAGAAATAGTATAAATTTTCTTTGAAAGTATGATATACTATAGATAGGTGGTAAAAATGGAAAGAGTATATAATAAATTAGTACGTGATAATATTCCAAACATAATAGAAAGTAAGGGTGAAACGCCAGTTACTAGGATATTAGATGACATGGAATATAAAAATGAATTAGAGAAAAAATTATATGAGGAATATAAAGAAGTAATTGAAGCTAATGGCGATGATAGAGTTGAAGAGTTAGCAGATATGATAGAAGTAATAAGTGCTTTAGCAAAATTAGAGAACAAAGATTTATCTGAAGTTATATCAATTTCAACTAAAAAGAGTGAGAAACGAGGAGCTTTTAACGATAAAATATTTCTTGAAAAAGTAATTGAAAAAGATAAATAATTAGAAAACTATTTATGATATAGTTTAGGTTGTGGGAATATGAATGAAGATATAGATATAAAAAATGATAAAGGACATTTTAAGTTTAGGGTTAGTGCAATTATAATAAAAAATAATATGATACTCTTAACTAAATCAATTAATAATGAAGGCTATAGATTTCCGGGAGGTCATGTTAAAATTGGAGAATCGACAGAAGAAGCTATAGTAAGAGAAGTTAAAGAAGAAGTAGGATTAAGTGTCGAAGTTAAAAATTTATATAGTGTATTAGAACTAATTTATAAAGATAAAAAGTCAAGTAAAATTTATCAAGAAATAAATTATTATTATGTTATAGAGAGTTCTGAATTTAAAAACTTTGATGATTTTGAAATCAATGAAGTAGATAATGGAGAAGAAAAATGTCATAAATATAAATGGTTTAATTTATGTGAGATAGATAAAATTAATTTAAAACCAGAAAAAATGGCAGAGTATTTAAAAAATAATATTAACAGTAAAAATAATATAATTTATTATAATGATAAATTATAATAAATATTTTTAAGGAGAAATTATGTGTTTAATAAAAGTTATAACAGATGAAGATATTAATTTAAAGTCACAAGAATTTAAAAATCCTAGAATAAGATATGCCTCAAGAGAAAATGTTGTTAAAGATACAATAAAAGTAGTAAAAGAATATTTAAAAATGAAATGAGGTACTATGGAAATAATAGAATATGATAAAAAATATGATGAAGATATTAAAGATTTGTTAGTTGAACTTCAAGAGTATTTAGTTGAAATAGATTATTTTAAATTTTTAAAGTTGTGCCCTGAATACCGTGAAGGCGTGTTTATATTAGATATGGATGATATAAAAAAATATAATGGTAAGATATATTTGGCTAAAGTAGATAATAAAATAGTAGGACTAGCAATGGGAATAGTTAATGAAAGAGATATAGAAGATAAACTAACAAATATATGTGATAAGACTGGAAGTATAATTGAACTAGTTACTACTAAAAGTAATAGAAAGTCTGGTGTAGGAACTCAGTTGATGAAAAAGATAGAAGAGTATTTAAAAAGTGTTGGGTGTGTTAGAGTAATAATAGATGTGTATGGACCAAACAAAAATGCCTTAAACTTTTATAATAAGAATGGTTATGAGATAGTTGAATATTATGTAACTAAAAGACTATAAAGGTGCGATATGGATTTAAAAGAAATATTAACTAATAATTATGATATATCTATATTAGATATAGAAAAGAATGAAAAGTCTACAGTAGGTAATGTATATATGATTTATACTAAAAAAGAGGAATATGTAGTAAAAATATATTCCGATTTTTCTTTGGTAGAATCTATGGTTTATATACATAACACACTTTCTAAAAACGATTTTTATGTTCCAAGTATTATTAAAAGTAAAAGTAATGACTATTATATTAAAGATAACGATAAATATATAATTATGTATTCATTTTTAACTGGTATTAGTTTAGGTGAAAAATATGAAAAGATACCTAATGATGTGATAGAACAACTCGCTTTAGAAGTAAGAAGGATGCACACTTTACTAAAAGATAAAAAGGACTTTTTAAAACCATTAACTTTTTATAGTAATAAAGAGGTAGATAGATATTCTGCTCTTCACTTCGATTTAACTAGATATAATATATTTTGCTTTAATGACAAAATAGGTTTTATAGATTTCGATGATGCTAAATACGGTCCTTGCTTTTGTGATGTAGCAATCCTTATCTGTTTACTATTTTTATCAAGAAAAAGAGGAGTAGATTTGGATGGTTGATGTGAACCCCAAATAGGAGACATCATAAAAAAGGCTAAAGTAAAAATCAAGGGCGAACGAAGTGAGTTCATCTA
>CANQAT010000016.1 GCA_947588925.1 uncultured Bacilli bacterium
TCAAGTGACATATTATATATTACTTTTGAGACATTTTCAAAAGTTAACACTTAAGACATTATCATAAATTAATCATACAAATTTTAAAAAATATAATTAATAAGGTTTACAAACGAAAAAAAGTTTGTTATAATCTATAGCGAGTAAGAAATTTACTCCTTGCAAGAAATTGCCATAGACCATAAGGAGGTGTAAAAATGAGAAATTATGAGATCATGTACATTGTAAAACCAACAATAGGAGAAGATGAAGTAAAGAAAGTTGCGTCTAACTTCCAAAAAACATTAGAGAGTAATGGAGCTAAAATTACAAATGTTGATGTTTGGGGACAAAGACAATTAGCTTATGACATCAAAGTAGGAAATGATACATTTAAAAGCGGATATTACTTCGTTATTAACTTTGAAGCTTCAACAGATAAAGCTGTAAAAGAGTTTGATCGTTTAGCTTTAATAAGTAATGATATTATTAGACACTTAATAATAAATAAAGAAAGTTAAGAGGTAAGACTATGAATAAAATTGTATTGTTAGGAAGATTGACTGCTAAACCAGAATTACGTTATACAGCTCAAAATATCGCACTTGTTAGATTTACAGTTGCTGTAAATAGAACATATGCTAGTGCGGATGGAAAAAGAGAAGCAGATTTTATAAACGTAGTCGCATGGCGTAAACAAGCAGAAAATATATCAAAATATTTTGATAAAGGTAATTTAATAGCAATCGAAGGAAGATTGCAAAGCGGAAGTTATGATGATAAAGATGGAAACAAGAGATATACTCTTGAGGTTGCCTTAGACAATTTTGAATTTGTTGAAAGCAAGGCAGCAAGAGAGGCAACAAGCGCAAAAGCTGCAACTGAGCCAACACCTTACGATTATCAAGATGTTCAACCTCAAGAAGTAAGCGTTGAAAATGATCCATTTGCAGAATTTGGAGATAGTGTTTCTATAGATGATAACTTCCTAGAATAATAGGAGGAATTTATATGGCAGAGTTTTTTAGAAAAAAGAAAAAAGTATGTCAAATGTGTGCTGGAAAAGATGTTGACTATAAAAATATAGAAGTAATAAAAAAATATGTAAGTCAAGATAAAGGCAAAATATTGCCAAGAAGAATTACAGGAGCATGCGCTAAACATCAAAGATATATAGCAACTCAAGTTAAGTATGCAAGACATATGGCACTTATACCATTCGTAAAATAGATAGTTTATTCTATCTTTTTTTGTTGACAAATAAAATTTAATATGGTACTATACAAGTCCGGAAGGGGATTTTTATGATTAATATAGATTCGCTTATAGATAATTTATGTGTAAATAATTCTATAAATATAGATGATATATCAAGTCTTAACTTAAGTGAGGAAGATTTTGAAAAATTAATAAAGGCATTAAACGAAAGGTTTATTGCTATTGAAAATACACCTAGTGAGTTTGACCAAGAATATTTTAACGATACTAATTTTTATGAGGCAAATGGGGATTATTTAAATGAGATTGGACAAATTCCTTTGTTAAGTTCAGATGAAGAAAGAGAATTATTTATAAAAGTAAAAAATGGTGATACAAAAGCAAAAGAAAAAATAATAGTATCAAATTTAAAGCTTGTAGTTTCAATAGCTAAACTCTATTGTAAAAATAAAAGTGATTTTTTAGACTTAGTAGAAGAAGGTAATATTGGTTTAATGAAAGCCATTGAAAAATTTGATCTATCTAAAGGTTGCAGATTCTCTACATATGCAACTTGGTGGATAAGACAATCAATAAGTAGAGCAACAGCTTACTGTTCATTGATAAGAAAACCAGTTTATTTTAATGTGGCCGCAAAAAAATTAATATCTTTTGAAGAGAAATTTATGAAACGCTATGGTAGAAAACCTACATGTGATGAGATTTCAGAATATACTGGACTTGATGTTGAAGATATTACGAGAATTAAGGATAATATAAAATTAGGAGATCCACTAAGCATAGATACTGTAAATCCAGATTTTGATGAACAAGCACTGGGTGAAAAAATTAAAGATGACTTTGACTATGAAGAAGTTATCTTGAGAAAAATATTAACAGAAGATATAAAAATAATAATGAAATCTATATTGACTGAAAAAGAATATAACGTCTTAATTTTAAGAACAGAAAAATGTTGTAGTTTGGACGAAGTTGGAAAAATTTATGGTGTTGGAAGAGAAAGAATAAGGCAAATAGAAGCAAAAGCTCTTAGAAAGATAAGAACCAAATTAAAGACTTCACATAAAGATGAATTCGTAAAATTCTATAAAAGAAATATCTAATTATATTTAGAGAATATATTATTTATTTCTTTTTTTATATTGTTTGCAGAGTTCATTAAATCATTATCGTTTATTATATGTGAGTTATAGCTTGTTGAACTTTTATTTCTATTATTTAATAGTTGTTGTTGAGCAGAGTTGGTGCACAAAACTTGTCCTATCATCATAAACCAGTTGCCTAAAGAGTTTTGCTCGGCTGGGGTTAAATCATCACATAAAAGAAGTCCTATAGCAAATGCAGAGGAAGTATAAATTGGTGCGGATACACTTGGGACTAATCTCATATGACCACCTACTAAATTATATTTAATATGGGATACTTTAAATGTTAAAAATGTAAAATTGCACAAATTTAAACAAATTTTCAAAAAAGTGTTGATTTTTTTGCATAAATCACGTATAATCTTGTATGTGTGACGTTGCGTTGATGTGTAAGGTTGCTGATACGCCGGGTTGAGTTGCAATATAAAATAATCTGGATATTGGGTTTTTACATGGAGCATGTCTATACTGGATATAGGCGAAGGGAGGATACAAGATGTCAAAAACTAAAATACGTATCAAGTTGAAAGCGTTTGAACACAAAAATTTAGACAAAGCTTGTGCTAAAATAGTTGAAACAGTTAAAAGAAATGGCGGTACAGTTGTTGGACCGGTACCACTTCCAACTGAAATTGAAAAAATTACTATTTTAAGAGCTGTTCATAAATATAAAGATTCACGTGAACAATTTGAAAGAAGAACACACAAAAGACTAATCGATATCGTTGATCCATCAAAGGAAACTATAGGAGCTCTTGCTCACTTAGATATTCCAAGTGGTGTTGATATCAAAATAATTAAATAAGGAGGATATATATGAAAGGAATCTTAGGTCGTAAAATTGGAATGACTCAAGTATTTACTGAATCAGGTAAATTAATTCCAGTAACTGTTGTTGAAGTTGAAAAGAATGTAGTTACACAAATCAAAACAAAAGAAAACGATGGTTATGACGCAATTCAATTAGGATTTGGAAATACAAGAGAAAAGTTAGCGACTAAAGCTAGTGCAGGACAAACTGCAAAAGCAAAAACTACACCTAAGCGCTTCTTTAGAGAAATAAAAGGTGTAGATGTCAATTCATATAATCTTGGTGACGAGGTAAGCGCAGATATATTCACACCAGGAGAAGTAGTTGACGTAACAGGAACTTCTAAAGGTAAGGGGTTCGAAGGTGTCATTAAAAGACACGGACAATCAAGAGGACCTATGGGACATGGTTCACACTATCATAGAAGACCAGGTTCAATGGGTACAATGAGACCAATGCGTGTTTTCAAAGGTAAAAAACTTGCTGGACATATGGGAACACTCACAGTAACTATTCAAAATCTTGAAGTAGTTGCAGTTGATACTGAAAATAATGTAATATTAATAAGTGGTAACATACCGGGACCAAAGAATGGTTTAGTAGTTATCAAGAGTGCTGTTAAAGGTAACGGAAAGGTAAACGATATGGAGAGTCTTGTTTCTTATGAAACAGAGGAACCTGGTAAAGAAGAAGTTACTGAGGACACAGTTGAAACTAAAGAAGAGGCACCAGAGGTTAATGAGGCTCAAGAAAATACAGCTGAAACTACTGAGGAAGAAAATTAGTAGGGAGGATACATATGAGTAAAATAGATGTATTAAACACAAATGGTGAAAAAGTTAAAGATATTACATTAAATAAAGAAGTATTCGGTATCGTTCCAAACGACGCAGTATTATATGATGCAATTAAACTTGCACAAAACAATGCTCGTCAAGGAACAAGAGGTGTTAAAGGACGTTCAAATGTTTCTGGTGGTGGAAGAAAACCATGGAGACAAAAAGGAACAGGACGTGCTCGTCAAGGTTCTACAAGAGCGCCACATTGGTACCACGGTGCTTATGCATTCGGTTTCCAAGTTAGAAATTATGAATCTAAGCAAAATAGAAAAGAAAGAGCTTTAGCTTTAAAATCAGCTCTAGCTTATAAAGTAATCAACAAAGAATTAGTTGTTGTTGATAAATTAGATTTAAAAACTAATAAAACTAAAGATATGAAAAATATTTTAAATAACTTTAAGGTTGATAGAAACGCACTTATAATAGTTAATGAATTAAATGATAACTTAATCTTAGCTACTCGTAATTTAGACAATGTTTTATTACTTGAAGCAAATGAGGTTAATGTACTTGATTTAGTTTCTGCTAACCTTGTAATAGCTGAAGAGGAAGCTATTAAGAGTATAGAGGAGGCTTTAATATAATGAAAACTGTAAGAGATGTTATAAAAGCTCCAATTATTACTGAAAAATCTGCTACTTTAAATCAAAACGGAAATGTTGTTACATTTAGTGTTGATCCAAAGGCTAATAAAACTGAAATTAAACAAGCAGTAGAAAAGATTTTCAATGTAAAAGTTGAAAGCGTTAATACAATAAACGTTAAACCAAAGACTAAAAGAGTTGGACGTTATACTGGATTAACTAATAGAAAGAAAAAAGCAATAGTTAAATTAAAAGAAGGAAGTTCAATAGAACTTAACTAATCTAAAGGAGGAATACAAATGGCAATCAAAAGTTATAAATCAACGACTAATGGTAGACGTGGTATGACTACTTTAGATAACAGTGAATTAACTAAAGTAGCGCCAGAAAAATCATTACTTGTTACATTAAAGAAAAATGGTGGTCGTAATAATCAAGGTAAAATAACTGTTCGTCATCAAGGCGGAGGAGCTAAAAGAAAATATCGTGTAATAGATTTTAAAAGAGATAAAGACGGTATAGTTGGTACTGTTGCATCTATCGAGTACGATCCAAATAGAACAGCTAATATTGCCCTAATTAATTACGCAGATGGTGAAAAATCTTATATAATTGCTCCAAAAGGATTAAAAGTTGGAGATAAAGTTGAAAGTGGAGAAAATGCTGATATTAAAGTTGGTAATACACTTCCACTATCAAAAATTCCAGAAGGTACACTTGTTCACAATGTTGAATTAAAAGCTGGAAAAGGTGCTCAAATGGCACGTTCTGCAGGATCTAGTGTACAAATTCTTGGATTTGAAGGGAAATACGCACTACTTCGTTTATCAAGTGGAGAAGTTCGTAAAGTATTAAGTACTTGTCGTGCTACAATAGGTGAAGTAGGAAATGAAGATCACGAATTAGTAAGTTTAGGTAAAGCTGGTCGTAAGATACATATGGGTATTCGCCCAACAGTTCGTGGATCAGTTATGAACCCTAATGATCACCCACATGGTGGTGGAGAAGGTAAAGCTCCAGTAGGACATAAAGGACCTCTAACACCTTGGGGAAAACCTGCCCTTGGATATAAAACTCGTAAGGGTAAGAAACAATCAGATGACTTAATAGTACATCGCCGTAAATAAGGAGAGGATGGAATTATGGCTAGAAGTTTAAAAAAAGGACCTTTTGCAGATGAAAGTCTATTAAAAAAGGTAAAAAAAGTAAATGAATCAGAAAAAAAAGAAGTTATAAAAACTTGGTCACGCCGTTCAACAATATTTCCTGAATTTATTGGTAACACATTCGCAGTTCATAATGGGAAAGAATTTGTGCCTGTATACGTAACAGAAGATATGGTAGGACACAAATTAGGTGAGTTTGTTGCCACTCGTAAATTTAGCGGTCATGGCGAAGCAAAAGTAGATGAATAAAAACCTAGGGAGGAGAATTTATGGAAGCAAAAGCAATAGCAAAAGGGCTTAGAATCCCAGCACGTAAAGCACGTCTAGTAGTAGACTTAATACGTGGTAAAGATGTTATAGAAGCAGATAGAATTTGCAAGAATTATAATAGCGAAGCTGCTAGAATAACTTTAAAAGTTTTGACTTCTGCAGTAGCAAATGCCGAAAACAACTTAGGTTTAGATAAAACTAAATTACATGTTAAAGAAGCATATGTTAACGAAGGACAAACATTAAAAAGAATGAATTTTGGTTCTCGTGGTCACGTAGATCCAATTAAAAAAAGAACAAGTCATATTACAATTGTTGTAAGTGACGAAGACTAAAGTAAAGGAGGAAAACTTGTGGGTCAAAAGGTTAGTCCAGTAGGACTTAGAATAGGCGTTAACAAATCTTGGCAGTCAAATTGGTATGCTGAAGGAAAAAATAATGCTAAGTATATCAAAAACGATGATAAGATTCGTAAAATGTTAGAGAAAAAACTAAAAGACGCATCAGTTTCAAGTATTCTTATTGAAAGAGACACTAAAAAGACTAATGTTGTTATAAATACAGCTAAACCTGGTGTTGTAATCGGACATGGTGGAGATGAAATTGATAAGATTAAAAAAGAATTAACAAAACTTGTTGACGAAGATATACAAATCTCTATCAAAGAAGTTAAGAATCCAGATTTAGACGCTGCAATAGTTGCAGAAAATATCGCACGTCAAATAGAAGGACGTGTATCATTCAGAATTGCTCAAAAAAGAGCAATTAGAAATACTATGAAAGCAGGAGCAAAAGGAATTACAACTTCTGTATCAGGACGTTTAGGAGGAGCAGATATGGCTCGTACTGAAGGTTATACAGAAGGTAGCGTTCCACGTCATACTTTAAGATCAGATATAGATTATGCTTGTAAAGAAGCAGATACTACTTATGGTAAGATAGGTGTTAAAGTATGGATTTGTAAAGGTGAAATCCTTCCTGCTAAAAATAAGGGAGGTAATCAAGATGGCAGTAATTCCAAAAAGAACTAAATTTAAAAATGTTCATCGTCTTCCTTATGAAGGAAAAGCAAAAGGAAATACGGAGTTGCACTTTGGAGAATATGGTCTAATGGCACTTGAAGGAGCTTGGATTACAGATAGACAAATCGAGGCAGCCAGAGTTGCTATGACTCGTTACATGAAACGTGGAGGAAGAGTTTGGATAAATATATTCCCACACCTTTCATTAACTAAAAAACCACTTGAAACTCGTCAAGGTAAAGGTAAAGGTTCTCATGATGCGTGGGTTGCAGTAGTTAAAGAGGGAAAAATTATGTTTGAAATAGGAGAAATAGATGAAGCAACAGCAAGAGAAGCATTTAGACTTGCTATGCATAAACTTCCTATCAAATGTAAATTTGTAAAGAAAGAAAGTGGTGATTCTAATGACTAATAAAGAAATAAGAGAATTATCTAATGAAGAAATACTTTCTAAAATAGAAGAGTCAAAAGAAGAATTATTTAACTTACGCTTTAAACAAGCGACAGGATCTTTAGAAAAGCCTTCAAGAATCACAGAATTAAGAAAGTTAGTCGCACGTATGAAAACTATATTACGTGAAAGAGAACTAACTAAATAGGAGGAATTATGGAAGAGAAAACTAGACATGAATTAGTCGGAACAGTTGTAAGCGATGTAAACGATAAAACTATTACAGTTTTAGTTGAAACTTACAAAAACGATAGACTATATGGTAAAAGAGTTAAATATTCTAAAAAATATACTGCACACGACCCTAAAAATGAAGCAAAAAAAGGAGATAAAGTTCTTATAGTAGAAACTAGACCTTTATCTAAAACTAAACATTTCCGTTTAGTACGTGTTATTGAAAAAGCAATTATATTGTAAAAACGAGTGAAGGAGGATAATATATGATTCAACAAGAAAGCCGTTTAAAAGTAGCTGATAATTCAGGAGCAAGAGAACTATCTGTTATTCGTGTTCTTGGAGGCTCAAAAGTTAAAACTGGTAATATTGGAGATATAGTAGTTGCAGCTGTTAAAAAAGCAACGCCTAATGGTACTGTTGAAAAGAGTAAAGTAGTAAAAGCAGTAATCGTTAGAAGTAAATTTGGTCTAAGAAGAGAAGATGGATCATATGTCAAATTTGATGATAACGCAGCAGTTATTATCAGAGATGATAAGAGTCCAGTAGGTACTCGTGTATTTGGACCAGTCGCACGTGAATTACGTGATTTAGGTTTTAATAAAATTATATCACTTGCTAAAGAAGTGTTATAAGAGTTTGGAGGAATGAAAATGAACTTTAAAACTGGAGATAAAGTAGTTGTCATTTCTGGTAAGGATAAAGGAAAAGAAGGAAAAATTACTCATGTATTACGTAATGAAAATAGAGTAGTTGTTGAAGGAATTAACATAGTAAAAAAACATGTTAAAGGAAACGGACAACAAGCTGGTTCTATAAATGAAGTAGAATCACCAATTCATGCTTCAAACGTAATGATCGTTGATCCTAAAACAAAAAAACCTACTAGAATAGGACACATGACAAATAAAGACGGTAAGAAAATTAGAGTTACAAAAAAATCTAATTCTAGTCTTGATTAATTGAAAGGAGGGTATATATGAACCGCCTAAAAGAAAAGTACAATAAAGAAATCGTATCAGATTTAATGAGTAAGCATAATTACAAAAATGTTGAAGAAGTACCAAAATTAGAAAAAATTGTAGTTAATATCGGTTGTGGTGACGCAACAGGCAACTCTAAATTATTAGAAGGTGCTATGAAAGACCTAGAGATTATTACAGGTCAAAAACCAGTCGCTACAAAATCAAAAAAATCAATAGCTGGATTTAAACTTAGAAAAGATCAAGCTATCGGATGTAAAGTAACTTTACGTGGGGAGAATATGTATAACTTCTTAGATAAATTAATTAGTATTACATTGCCTCGTGTAAGAGATTTCAGAGGTATATCTAATAAGGCATTCGACGGAAGAGGTAATTACACTTTGGGTTTAACAGAACAGTTAATATTCCCAGAAATCGAATATGATAATGTAGTTAAAGTACGTGGTATGGATATAGTTTTTGTAACAAGTGCAAAGACTAACGAAGAAGCGTTAGATCTCTTAAAAGGTTTCGGAATGCCATTTAAGAAATAAACTTAGGAGGAAATTATGGCTAAGAAAAGTATAAAAATTAAAGCTAGTCGCGAACCTAAATTCGAAGTACGTAGATATACTCGTTGCAGTCGTTGTGGACGTCCACATGCTGTACTTAAAAAATACGGAATTTGTAGAATTTGTTTCCGTGAATTAGCATACAAGGGACAAATACCAGGAATGAAGAAATCAAGTTGGTAATTGATAGAAGGAGGATAGTATGGTAACAGATCCAATCGCAGATATGCTTACTCGTATTCGTAATGCAAATCAGTTGCGATATAAAGAAGTTGAAGTACCCGCTTCAAAAATGAAAAAAGAAATTGCTAGGATATTAAAAGCTGAAGGATTTATAGCAGATTATAAAGAAAAGAAAAATAATATTCAAAACATCCTTGTTTTATCTTTAAAATATGTAGACAAGGAACGTGTAATAACTGGTCTTAAAAGAATATCTAAGCCGGGATTACGCGTATATGTAAAGGCAGAAGAAGTTCCAAAAGTATTAAATGGACTTGGTATAGCTATCATATCAACATCTAAAGGTGTTATGACTGATAAAGAGGCTAGAGAAAGTTCACTTGGTGGAGAAGTTCTTGCCTATATTTGGTAGAAAGGAAGATACTTAATGAGTCGAGTTGGAAATAGAAAAATAAAAATACCAACTGATGTAACTGTAACGGTTGATGGTAATGTTGTTACTGTAAAGGGACCAAAAGGAGAACTTTCTACTGTAATAAATGATAACATTACTGCAAGTATTAATGAAAACGAAGTAGTATTAACAAGAAAAAATGAAGAATCTAAAAACTTTCATGGAACAGATAATGCTAATATTAATAATATGATTATTGGCGTTACTAAAGGATTTGAAAAGAAATTAGAGTCTGTAGGTGTTGGTTATCGTTTTCAATTAAAGGGGACACAGTTAGTTGTAACTGCTGGATATTCACATCCTGTTAATGTTGATATTCCTGATGGAATAAAATTAGAAGTTCCAAGTAATACAGAATTATTTGTAAGGGGAATTGACAAACAATTAGTTGGAGAGTTTGCAGCAGATGTAAGAAAAATTAGAAAACCTGAACCATATAAAGGAAAAGGTATTCGTTATGCTGACGAGCATATTCGTCGTAAAGAAGGAAAGAAAGCTTCTAAATAATTAAGAGTAAAGGAGAATAGTTATGATCAAAAAAATAGACCGTAATAAAGCACGTATGACAAGACATACTCGTGTAAGAGAAAAAGTAGCGGGTTCATCAAACGTTCCTAGACTAAATGTGTTTAGATCAAACAGTAATATTTTTGCTCAAATCATTGATGATGAAGCTTCTAAAACTTTAGTTAGTGCGTCTTCTATAGATAAAGAATTGAAACTAGAAAATGGTGGAAATATAGAAGCTGCAGAAAAAGTAGGAGAACTACTTGCTAAAAGAGCTAAAAAAGCAAAAATATCAAAAGTCGTTTTCGATAGAGGTGGATACCTATATCATGGACGTGTAAAAGCTTTAGCTGAAGCTGCACGCGAAAACGGATTAGAATTCTAATAGGAGGGTAATGATGGAAAAAGAAATCGAAAAAGTTGAAGAAGTTGAAACTACTGAAGAAGTAGAAAAAACTGAAAGAAAACCTCGTAAATCAAATGAAAAAAATGAAAAGTCTGAAAAACATCAACCTAGACAAAGACAACAAAAGCTTTATGAAGAAGAAGTAATCGCAATCGGCCGTGTTACAAAAGTAACAAAAGGTGGACGTCACTTCCGTTTCTCTGCAGTTGTTGTAGTTGGTGATAAAAAAGGAAGAGTCGGACTTGGTACTGGAAAATCTAATGAAGTTCCAGACGCAATAAAGAAAGCAAGTCAAGCAGCAACTAAAAACATAGTTAATGTTTCTATAGTTGACGGTACTATACCACATGAGGCTATTGGAGTATGTGGTGCAAGCCGTGTTATGTTAAAACCTGCAACAAAAGGTACAGGAGTTAAAGCTGGTGGTCCAGTAAGATCTGTTCTTGAAATGGCAGGAGTTAAAGATATTTTATCTAAATCACTTGGTTCAAGTACAAAAGTAAATATGGCATATGCAACACTTGAGGCGTTAAAATCACAAAAGACTATAGAACAAATTGCTAACCTACGTGGAAAAAAAGTAGAGGAGATAAGATAATATGAAGTTAAATGAATTACGTCCAAGTGAAGGTGCTTTTAAAACTAGTAAAAGAGTTGGTCGTGGAGTTTCTTCAGGACATGGAAAAACTAGTGGAAAAGGACATAAAGGACAAAACGCTAGAAGTGGCGGAGGAGTAAGACCCGGATTTGAAGGTGGACAATTACCACTTTTCAGACGTTTGCCAAAAAGAGGTTTCTCTAATGCTATGTTCAAAGTTGAATATTCAACAATTAACGTAAGTGATTTAGAAAAATTTGAAGATGGAGCAGTAGTTACTCCAGAATTATTAAAAGAAATGGGAATTTTGAAAAAACAACTTTCAGGAGTTAAAGTATTAGGTAATGGTGAATTAACTAAGAAATTAACTGTTAAAGCAAGTAAATTCTCAAAATCTGCAATAGAAAAAATAGAAGCCAAAGGTGGAAAAGCAGAGGTGATTTAATATGTTTGCAAATTTAAAGCAAATATTTACATCAAAGAATCGTGATTTATTAAAAAGAATCCTATTCACTTTGGGCGCATTATTAGTATTTAAAATAGGAACTGCAATAATAGTTCCGGGTGTAATTGTAGACCAATCAAAGATGACATATATGGAAATCTTAGACGCCATGAGCGGTGGAGGTTTTCAAAGAGCGTCTATCTTCGCACTTGGAGTTACACCTTACATTACTGCTCAAATAGTTGTTCAGTTATTATGCGCTGATATAGTACCATATTTCTCTGAACTATCTAAACAAGGTGGAGTAGGAAGAAGAAAGTTAAATCAAATAACAAGATTTATGGGAATTGCGTTAGCATTCCTACAAGGATATTTATACTCTTATGCATATATTGGAAACGGTACTCCAATGGATTATATGTTATATTCACTAATTCTAACAGCAGGCACTGCATTCTTAATGTGGGTAGCAGATGAGATAACTTTAAAAGGAATTGGGAATGGGATGTCATTAATAATTATGGCAGGTATAATCAGTGTACTTCCAAATATGTTTAAAAACTTATGGACTGAGTTATCTACTGGTTTTTTAGGTATATCAATCTTTGTTGCATTCATACTTGTATTTATCGCTATAATAGTTGGTGTTATATATGTTGAAAGCGCAGAAAGAAGAATACCTATACAGTATGCTAATAAGTCAACTAGTACTTTAGGTAAACAAAGTTATATACCATTTAAGTTAAATAGTGCAGGAGTTATGCCAGTAATTTTTGCATCTGCGCTACTATCTATACCACAGATATTATCATCAGTTATAAAGAATAATTCATTTACACTCTTTGTACAGAAATATCTAACTTATACAGACGGTGTAGGATTAATTGTATATATAATATTGATTTTTGCATTTGCTTACCTATATACATTTATGCAACTTAAACCAAAAGAAATGTCAGAAAATTTAAATCAAAATGGCGGATATATTCCTGGAATACGTCCAGGAAAAGAAACACTAGAATATGTAAAGACAGTGTTAAAAAGAATTACTATAGTAGGAGCTGCTTTCTTAACAGTACTTGCAATTCTTCCAATACTTTTTGATAAATTTACTAGTATTACGACTACTATTTCAATTAGTGGTACTGGACTTTTAATCGTAGTTGGAGTTGCACTTGAAACTTATAAGCAATTAGAAAGCCAGCTAGTAAGTAGAACTTACGTAAAAGGTAGAAAGAGTAGAAGGGTATGAAAAGTGTTATATTAATAGCTGCTCCAGCAGCAGGCAAAGGAACAGAGGCTGCCTTACTTAAAGAAGAGTATAATATGCCTCATATATCAACAGGAGATATCTTAAGAGAAAAAAGTAAAGAAGACTCAGAAATGGGAAGAGATATCAGTTATAAAATTAACAATGGAATATTTGTTAGCGATGATATAATAATTGATATATTAAAAGAAAGAATAAAAAAAGATGACTGCAATAACGGTTACATTTTAGATGGATTTCCACGTAATGTAGCTCAAGCAGAAGCTTATCAAGAAATGCTAAAAGAGCTTAATAAAGAATTAGGTGTTGTAATAGTTATAGATATAGATAAGAATATAGCTGCTTCGCGTATAGCAGGCAGAATATCTTGTCCAAACTGTAAAGAAGTATATAATACTAATTCTAAAGAGGCAATGCCTAAGGTTGAAGGCATTTGTGATAAGTGTGGTGAAAAACTTGTTAAAAGAGCAGATGATAATGAAGATACTTATATAGATAGATATAATACTTATATTGAGAAGACATCTCCATTAATAGATTACTATACTAAACTTGGTGTAGTATACCATGTAGACGGAAATAATGGCAAGGATTCAACTCACAAACAAGTTATAAAAATATTAGGAGAGTAAAATGATTAACATTAAGACTCCAAGAGAAATTGAGTTAATGCGTGTAGCTGGTGAAATAGTAGGAGATACACATAAATATCTAATTCCATATTTAAAACCCGGAATAACTACTAAAGAAATAGATTCACTAGCTCGCGATTATATCATCAAAAGAGGAGCAACCCCTTCTTGTTATCACTACGACGGATATCCCGGAAATATATGTATTTCAGTTAATGAAGAAGTTGTACACGGGATCCCCGGAGAAAGAAAGTTGTGCGAAGGAGATATAGTTACTTTAGATATATGTGCTTGCTATAAGGGGTATCACGGCGACAGTGCTTGGACATATCCTGTTGGAAATATATCTGAAGAAAAAAAATATCTTTTAAAACACACAGAACAGTCACTTTATGAAGGATTAAAAGTGGTAAAAGCGGGTGCTCATATAGGTGATATAGGAGAGGCGGTACAAACATATGCCGAATCTCATAATTTAGGAGTAGTAAGGGAACTAGTAGGTCATGGTGTTGGAAACAACCTTCACGAAGACCCAGATGTTCCAAACTACGGAAAGAAAAATACTGGACCTATCTTAAAAGAAGGAATGGTTATTGCAATAGAGCCTATGATTAATTTAGGTACTAGAAATGTATACTTAAAAGATGATGATTGGACAGTAGTTACAGCTGACAATCTACCATCTGCTCACTTTGAACATACAGTATTAATTACCAAAGATGGGTATGAAATATTAACAAAGAGGTGAAATAGTGGCAAAAGACGATGTAATCGAAATGGAAGGAAAAGTATTAGAAGTATTGCCGGGCTACGTATTTAAAGTAGAGCTAGCAAACAAACATGTAATTACGGCACACGTTTCGGGTAAAATGCGAATGAACATGATTCGAATTTTAGCTGGGGACACAGTAATGGTTGAGTTATCAACATACGATTTAACACGTGGTCGTATAACCTACAGAAAATAGGAGGTAAGAAAGATGAAAGTTAAACCATCAGTAAAACCAATATGTGAAAAATGTAAAGTTATTAAACGTAAGGGTAAAGTTATGATAATTTGTGAGAACCCTAAACATAAACAAAGACAAGGTTAATAGGAGGTGTTTTATGGCACGTATAAAAGGTGTAGATATACCAAATGATAAAAGAATTGAGATTTCACTTACTTATGTATATGGAATTGGAAGAAGTCTTTCAAATAAGATTTTAAAAGACGCAAAAGTTAATCCGGATAAAAGAGCTGGAGAACTTACAAACGATGAATTAAACGCTATTCGTGATGAGGTTAATAAATACACAACAGAAGGAGATTTACGTCGTGAGGTTAATATGAACATCAAAACTAAGATGGAAATTAACTCATACCAAGGAACTCGTCACAAAAAAGGTTTGCCTGTAAGAGGTCAAAGAACTAATAGAAACGCTCGTACTCGTAAAGGTAGAGGAAAAGTAGTTGCTAATAAGAAAAAATAGTTGTGATTAAAGGAGGATAAATTATGGCTTATAAATCAAGAAAAAGAAAAGTTAAGAAGAATATACCAGAAGGTAAAGCATACATCCACTCAACATTCAATAATACTATCGTAACTTTATGTGATAACGATGGAAATGCAATAAGTTGGGCATCTGCTGGAACTTTAGGTTTCAAAGGAAGCAAAAAGTCAACTCCATTCGCAGCTGGAATGAGTGCTGAAGCAGCAGGTAAAGCAGCTTACGATATGGGAATGAGAAAAGTTGAAGTTTATGTAAAAGGTTTAGGATCAGGTAAAGAAACAGCAATCCGTTCACTTCAAACAGCAGGTTTAGAAATTACATCTATATCTGATGTTACACCAATACCACATAATGGATGTCGTCCACCAAAACGTCCACGTGGATAATAAGGAGGAATGAATTTATGTTAAATTTTGAAAAACCAGTATATAAAATAACTGAATATGTTGAAGATAAAAACTATGGTAAATTTGAATTAGAACCTTTAGAGAGAGGTTTTGGTACAACTTTAGGTAATGCACTTAGAAGAATTATGTTATCTAGTATGCCAGGAAGTGCAATAGTTGCAGTTAGAATAGATGGAGTTATGCATGAATTCCAAACTATGGATGGTATAGTAGAAGATGTTACAACAATTGTTTTAAATCTTAAAAATGTCGTTGTAAAAAGTAACACAGAAGAAGAAGTAATGTTAAAATTATATTCTGATAAAGAAGGTGTTGTTACAGCTGGAGATATAGATGAAAATCCAGATGTAGAAATTGTTAATAAAGATCAAGTAATAGCGACTATTGCTAAAGGTGGTAAACTTGATATGGAATTAATAGTTTCAAATGGTAGAGGATATGTACCATCAAATGAAAACAAAAAATATATTGAGAATCAAAAAGTTGGATTCATTCCAATTGATGCACTTTATTCACCAATTGAAAGAGTTAGTTATGAAATTGATAACGCTCGTGTTGGACAAGATGCTAGTTATGATAAGTTAATTATGGAAGTATTTACAAATGGTTCAATTAGACCAGAAGAGGCTATGGCTTTAGCCGCTAAAATAATGATTGAACATTTAAATATTGTTACTAACTTAAGTGAAATAGCTGACGTTACAGGAATAATGAATGCAAAACAAGAGGATAGTAAACTTAAAAAATTAGAAACTTCAATAGATGATTTAGATTTCTCTGTTAGAGCATACAATTGCTTAAAAAGAGCAGGTGTTAATACTCTTGGAGATTTAACTGCTAAATCAGAAGTTGAAATGATGAAAATACGTAACTTAGGTAAAAAGTCTTTGAAAGAAGTAATCGACAAGATTAAAGATATGGGACTTAGATTCCGCGAAGACGATTAATAGTTAGGAGGAATATTATGGCTTATAGAAAATTAGGACGTACTAATAAACATAGAAGAAGTATGCTTGCTAATTTAACTAAAGAAGTAATTATGAATGGAAGAATTGAAACAACAGAAACTAGAGCTAAAGAAGTTCGTAAATTTGTTGATAAAATGATTTCTTATGGTAAAGATGGATCTTTAGTAGCAAGAAGAAAAGCATTAGCCTTTTTCCACAACGATACAGTTGTAGTTAAGAAAGTTTTTGATGAATTAGCTCCTCGTTATGCTAAACGTAACGGTGGGTACACAAGAATTTTAAAACTTGCTGAACGTCGTGGTGATGATGCTTTAATGGTAATTTTAGAGTTAGTAGAGGAAGATGTTGCCTAGCAGCGTCTTTTTATTTTACAATTAATCCACATTTGCCATAAAGTATTGTAAATAAAGGGCAAATGTGGTATTATTAAACTGTAATTTAATGAAAAATAGAGGAGTTGAAAGTATGATAAATGTAATTATTTGTGACGATAATGAAAAAGACAGAAATAATATAAAAAAGATGGTAAAAAATTTTATGGACAAAAATAAAAAGGAGTGCACTGTTTATGCATATCCAGATTATAATAAAGCATTTTATGAAAAGGCAGATAGTAAGTTACCATTTAAAATTTATTTGCTCGATATAGAAACGCCAACAAGATCAGGAATTGATGTTGCAAGAGACATTAGAAGAAAAGATATAGATAGCGTAATAATATTTTTAACTGCGCATGAAGAGTTAGGCAATGTTGTACTTAAAAATGATTTAATGTTTTTATCTTTTATAAATAAGTTTGATGATTGTGAAAATAGATTAAATATATCATTAGAAAAGGCACTTGATTTACTTAATACAAAGAATACTATAAGATTTACTGATAGAAACATTTCTTATACAATCAATATAAAAGATATACTTTATATAACAAAAGATAGTTTTGAAAGAAAAACTATAATTAAAACTGATTATGCTGAATTTAAAGTAAATTTGTCTTTAGCAAGTATTGTTAAAATGCTTGATGATAGATTTGTGCAAACTCATAGAGCTTGTTATATTAATTCTGATAGAAAAGTAAAAATAGATAGAGGGAGTAGGACAATAACATTTGATAATGGAGAAATCATAGATTTACTTTCAGACAAATATAAGAAAGGAGTAATGTAGTCTATGGTAGAAATGTTATTATATAATTTTGTATTAACATCTTCAGTAATCTATGCTTGGCATAATTTAAATAATAAAAAAATTAATTTCAAAGATTACAAATTATATGTAACAATAATTGGAATAATGTTAACATCTATAATAAATTTTCTAACTATAAACAAGTTTGTAAGAATTGTTATAATAACTCTTATATTTATGATATTTTATAAATTCTTATTTAGAGAAAAATTATCAAAAACAGTTATTACTCCAATATTTACACAAATAATCATTTTTATAGCAGAATTCTTATATGCAATAGTTATGTTGATAATTTTTGGTAATGAAGCTAATAATACAATTAATACTTTAGGTAATTTGGCAACAAATGTTGTCGTGGCATGTTTAATATTAATATCATTAAAATTTAAATTTACTAAAAGTTTATATAATAAATTATTAAGGGCAACAGATAGAATAAGTCCGTTTCAGTTAAGCTTGTTTTGCATGATTGGAATAATTATGATAAATATGTCATTATATTTAACATATATGGAAGTTCAAATACAATATGTTTTAATCTTTAATGTTATTGTAACTTTATTAGTGCTAGTAATAATTTTTTATTCATTCAGAACGCAAAACAAATATAATAAAGTGTCAGATAAATATAATATAGCAATAAAAAGTTTAAACGATTATGAAAATATGATGACAAAATATAGAATAGCAAATCATGAGAATAAAAATCTTCTATTAACAGTAAGAGCTATGATAGTAAACAATGATAATGACATACCAAAATACATAGACTCAATAATAGAAGAAAAATATAAAGATGATGAAAAATTATTGTTTGATGTAAGTTCAATACCATCAGGAGGTCTTAGAGCTACAATATATTCAGAAATACTAAAAATTAAAGAAAACAAAATTAATTATTTACTTAATATTGATAGACAAATAAGGACAGTTGATTTAATAGAATTAGACACTAGTACTACAATCGATATATGTAAAATAATAGGAGTATTTATAGATAATGCAATAGAAGCAGTAAAAAATATTTCCAAGAAAAATATAAATATAGATTTATATGTAGAAAGTGACAATCTATGCATTAAAGTTTCGAATAATTATAAAGGAAATATCAACATTGAAAAAATAAACGATGAAGGATATACTACCAAAGGTAAAGGTCATGGATACGGATTACCTTTAGTAAAAAGTATTGTAAACAACAATGTAATATTTGAACATAAAACAGAAGTAAATAAAGAAATATTTAGTCAAATTTTAGTTATCAAATATAAAAGTCACATCAATTAATAATGTGACTTTTAATATATTATTTAACTAATGATTCTGGACATTCTTCTTCATCAAACCACATAAAGAAACAAGCTTGACTTCCAGTTGAAGCTGAACCTAATCCTAATAGAGCAAGTAAATTAGCAAACATCTTAACTCCTCCTTCCCATTCTTTTATATTTAAACCTTTTAAAAGGTTTAAACCAATTTAATAAGTAAAATCAGGATGTTTCTTTAAAAAATCTATATAATTGTTATATGGTAATTTAAACATTCTATATATCAAAGGTGAAATCATAAAGTTTTGAATTATTAATGAAAATATTAAACAATTTGAAATAAAAGTATTATTAGTTAATACTGCTATATAACTATATATAATAGCTATTAAAGTAGATAGTATCTTATAAATCTCTCTTCGCTTTCTATTAACAATAGGTCTTTTTTTCGTATCTGCAGGACTATTCTTATACATTAAATATATACAGACTACTCCGATAATTACTTTTAATAATATTGGAATATTAATATATATGCATATATATGGTATTCCCAAAAAAATTATAATGGATGATATTAAACATACCCAACTTTTTGTTGCGTGTAATCCAAAAGACGGGGTTCTTATTATGTTATATATAATTGTAAATATTAACATTTCTTTAAATATTCCAAGTAATATTGATATTGTAAAAATTACAATCATTTTAGAAATTACTAGGTATATTCCAACAAGTCCATATTCTATTTCTCTTAATTTAATATCATCATAATTTGTATTTTTTTTAATATAATTCATGCAATTATTGATAATAAATTTTTTCATAACATACAGCCCCTTTTATGCCCACAGTACAAATTATAATATTTAAATTTAAATAATGAAAGTAGGAAAGTTTGAATTCTTGGTTTAAATGCTTAATAATTTAAAAAGTGTTTTATTTGTTTACGCCAATCTTAATTTCGAGCGAAAAAACTCACACTTTGAGCAAATGCTCTTTTTAGAACTATTTAATTATGATAGAATTAACATGTTTTCCTAAAGATATGCAGATTATCGTTGCAGCAATGGCGAAGTATGTCGAATTTTTGGGAGCGATTAGTGTGACTAAAGAGTATTTTTAATGATATACTTTAATTGTCAACAAGAACTAGAAGGGAGATGTATTTCGTGATTACTGGCAAAGTAAAGTGGTTCAATAACGAAAAAGGATTTGGATTTATTGAATATAGTGAGCAAGAAGATATATTCGTTCATTATTCAGCTATTCTATCTGAGGGTTATAAAACCTTAGTAGAAGGTCAATATGTAAAATTTGATTTAGTGAGAACTGATAAAGGATTACAAGCAAAAAATGTAATAGAAATAAAAACTGCTTTAGTTTAGTAGTTTTTTATTTTTTTTCACATAAATTACTTATAAAGTGTGTTATAATATTTATAGAAAGGATGATACTATGAAATTTAATATTCATGGAAAAAAGTTAGAAGTAACTGAATCAATAAAGAAATATATTGAGGAAAAGATTGGGAGGTTAGATAAATATTTCGAAAATCCAGATGAAATTACTGCCACAGCCTTGATTAAATTAAGAGGTAATGAGCAAGTTGTAGAGGTAACTATAAATGCTAACAAATTTATACTAAGAGGTGAAGAATCAAATAAAGATTTGTACGCTTCTATAGATAAAGTGTCAGATAAAATAGAAAGACAGATAAGAAAAAATAAAACGAGAATGAAAAGACAAGTAAATAAAGACTTGATCAGGGATTTCGTTTTAGATTTTGAAGAAAAGGAAGAAAACGATAATGTAATCGTTAAAAGAAAAGTTATAGAAAATAAACCTATGAACGAAGAAGAGGCAATACTTCAAATGGAACTTTTAGGTCACGAATTCTTTGCTTTTAGGAACGTTGATACAAAAGAAGTAGAAGTTTTATACAAAAGAAAAGATGGAGATTATGGAATACTTGAAATAAAATAGGTTTTACAGCCTATTTTTTTCAAAATTACTATTATTTTACTCGTTTTTTTGATAAAATAGATATATACAAAGGAGAATGAGACATGGGATTATTTAAAAATTTATTTAATCATGAAAATAAAGAGTTAGAAAAGTTTAAAAAGATTGCTGATGAAGTAATTGCTTTAGACGAAGAGTACTCTAAATTATCCGATCAGGATTTAAAAAACAAAACTAAGGAATTTAAAGAAAGACTTGCAAATGGAGAAACCTTAGAAGATATAAAAGTAGAGGCATTCGCAACTGCAAGAGAGGCAGCTTACCGTGTTATTGGGGAAAAACCATACTATGTACAAATACTAGGTGGTCTTGCAATACACTATGGTAATATTGCTGAGATGAAAACAGGAGAAGGTAAAACATTAACTTCTACAATGCCTGCTTATTTAAACGCGTTAACTGGTGAGGGTGTACATATAATTACCGTTAATGAATACCTAGCTAACCGTGATGCGAACTGGATGGGTGAAATCTATAGATTTTTAGGACTTACTGTTGGAGTAAACTTAAGAGAACTTACTCCAAGTGAAAAGAAAGAGCAATATAATTGTGATATCTTATATTCAACTAATAATGAAATAGGATTTGACTATTTAAGAGACAATATGGTTATAAAAGCGTCAGATAGAGTTGCTAGACCATATAACTTTGCAATTATTGATGAGGTAGACTCAGTATTAATAGATGAAGCAAGGACACCCCTTATTATATCTGGCGGCTTTATGAAATCTGCTAATTTATATATGCAAACAGATAAATTTGCTAAAAGTCTAAAAGAAAACGAAGGGTATATATACGATGAAAAGACTAAAGCAGTCTCACTAGACCAAACAGGAATAGAAAAAGCAGAGAAGACTTTTGGTGTTGATAACTTATACGATATAAGTCACACTAATTTAGTTCACTTTATAAATCAAGCATTAAAGGCAAACTATGCGATGAAACTAGATGTAGATTATGTAGTAAACGATGGTAAGATAGTAATAGTTGACCCATTTACAGGAAGACTTATGCAAGGTCGTGCATATTCCGATGGGTTGCACCAAGCAATAGAGGCTAAAGAAGGAGTAACAATAAATGAAGAGACTAAGACTTTAGCTACCATTACATTCCAAAACTTATTCAGAATGTATAAGAAACTATCAGGAATGACAGGTACTGCTAAAACAGAAGAAGAAGAGTTTAGAGATATATATAACATGTACGTTATACAAGTTCCAACTAATAAACCTGTTATTCGTAAAGATTATGGAGACTTGTTGTTTGCAACTAAAGAAGGTAAATATAAAGCAATAGTAAACGAAATAAAAGAACGTCATGCAACAGGACAACCAGTTTTAGTAGGTACAATAGCAGTTGAAACTAGTGAACTTATAAGTGAAAGACTTAAGAAGATGAGAATACCACACGAAGTATTAAATGCTAAAAACCATGCAAGAGAGGCAGAGATAATTGCTAAGGCTGGTGAAAAAGGCGCAGTTACAATAGCAACCAATATGGCTGGACGTGGTACAGATATTAAATTGACTGATGAGGTAAAAGCTCTTGGAGGACTATTTGTAATCGGTACTGAAAGACACGAGTCAAGACGTATAGATAATCAGTTGAGAGGTCGTTCAGGACGTCAAGGAGACCCAGGAGAGAGTCAGTTCTGTGTATCATTTGAAGATGATTTAATGGTAAGATTTGGTACTGATAGAGCTAAATTAATGCTTCAAAGAGTTGGATTTAGTGAAGATGTATCAATTAGAAATAAAATGTTATCTAATTCAATAGAATCTGCTCAAAAAAGAGTTGAAGGAAATAACTTCGATATGAGAAAGACCTTACTTGAATACGACGATGTTATAAATGAACAAAGAAATATTATTTATGATAAGAGAAATCAAATACTTGATATGGAATCAATACACGAATCTACTTTAGAAACATTTAAAAATTATGTAAGCGATGTAGTTTATTCTCATTTTGATGAAAATGATAACTTAAGTAGAAATGATAAATCAGAGATATTAGAAACTGTTAACGATTTATTAAAAAATAAAGTTACATTTGATGAAATAGAATACAAAAACTCTGAAGAAATAATAGATTACTTATATGAGAAATTATCTTTAGAATATGAAGAAAAGATAAAGAAGATACCTGAGGAAGTAACAAATGAATTTGAAAAAGCAATTACTTTAAGAGTTATAGATACACATTGGATGGAACACATCAATACTATGGCTCATTTAAGAGAGGGAATTCACTTAAGAAGTTATGCACAAAACAATCCTCTTAGGGAATATAAAACTGAAGGTTTTGAATTGTTTGACGAATTACTTGCTAAGATAGACGCACAAACAACTACTTATTTACTTAAAGCAGAGGTAAGACAAAATAGTGAGCGTAAGAAAGTAGCAGAGGGTGTTACTAACGAAACAAAAGATAAGACCAAAACTGCCGCACCTAAAAGAGTTAAGAAAATAGGTAGAAACGAGCCATGTCCTTGTGGAAGTGGAAAAAAGTATAAAAATTGTTGCGGAAAATAGCCCATAAAATAAGGGTTTGCAAGAAATTTTTTAAAAAATAAAATATTTGCAAATTTGTAATTTGTTTGCAAAAAAATTAAAAAATCCTTTGAAATTAAAGGAAATGTTAGCGTACAAGCACGTTAACATTTTTTAATTTTTAGGAAAAAAGCAAAAAGTATGTTCCTTTTAACATACATATATGATATAATGTATGTAGAAAGGAACAAAAGAAAATGAATAAAGAAGATATTATATTAAATTTAGCTAAAAAAAATAATGGAATTATTACCACAAAAGAAGTAGTAAG
>CANQAT010000017.1 GCA_947588925.1 uncultured Bacilli bacterium
AGAGGACTTAAAAGTGGACTTCTGTTAATAGAGAACTCAAAAGTAACAAGAGTACTAAAAGGCTTAATAGATGATTACTATGCAAGAGTAACGGATGAAGATATAGAGATACTCAAAAATTTAAATGAAAGTACTTTATTAAGTGGTCTAGACTTTAATAAAAAGGTAAAAGAATTAGTAGGAGATACTGCACCAGATGAAAAAACACAGTTATATGATGTAGTAGATACAACCGTAAAGAAGATAATATTTTTACAAGATAGTGTACTACCAGAAGGAATAACGAAAGATGTATTAGAAAAATTAAATAAAGTTAAAGTATCAGAAGACAAAAGTGAATATGAAATAAATGCATATTATGACGATAAAATAAGGACAATCTATGTATATAGCGATGGATATATAAGTTGTCCAACAAATCTTAGTTGGATTTTTCAAAAATTTCAAAATGTAGAAGAAATAGAATTAAATTTAATAGATACAAGTAAAGCAACAAGAATGGAAGGTATGTTTTTTGGTTGTAAATCACTAAAAAATATTAATTTACTTGAGTTAGATACTTCCCAAGTATCATGGATGGATAGTATGTTTAATGGATGTAATAATTTAACCGAATTAAACTTAAGCAATTTCAATACATCCAAAGTAGAGAGATTAGATGGTATATTTTGTGGATGTAGTAGCTTAGAAGAATTAGATTTAAGTAGTTTTGACACAAAAGAAGTAACAAGAATGAATGGTATGTTTCAAGATTGTATCAATTTAAAAGAGATAAAAGGAATAGAGAAATTTAATACAGAAAAAGTAACAGATATGGGAAGCATGTTTCAAGGCTGTAGTAGTATAGAAGAATTAGATTTATCAAGTTTTGATACTAAAGAAGTACGTTCTATGAGATGGACCTTTTGGGGATGTAAAAATTTAACAAGTATTAAATTTAGTGATAAGGTTAATACATCGAATTTTACAAATATGGAAAGATTGTTTCAAGGTTGTACTAACTTAAAGGAGATAAAAGGAATAGAGAATTTTGATACTTCGCAAGTAACACACATGATTTGGATGTTTGAAGGATGTAGTAGTTTAACAAACTTAGACTTAAGTAAGTGGAATACATCAAAAGTAGAATATATGCAGGCTATGTTTAGTGGCTGTAGTAGTTTAACAGAGTTAGATGTAAGCCATTTTGATACATCTGCTGTTATAGGATCTTTGTCGTCTATGTTTGCTAATTGTAGTAGTTTAACGACACTCAATGTAAGCAGTTTTGATACATCGGGTGTAACGGATATGGGAGGTATGTTTGCAGGATGTAGTGGACTAACGGAACTTGATTTAACTAGTTTTAAAACATCAAATGTAATAGGTATGCAAGGTATGTTTAATAACTGTATCAATTTAAAAACAATAAAAGGATTAGAAGGATTTGATACAAGTAATGTTACATATGCACGTGATATGTTTGGCTGGTGTAGTAGCCTAGAAGAACTAGATTTAAGAAGTTTTAACACCTTAAAGTTAGATGGTGGTAGTGCTATGGGAATTTTCCGTAACACTCCTAAATTAACTAGAATTTTAGTAACAAAATCTAAATGGAATAGTGTTGGTGAATTAGCTGATAAAAGAATAGTATATTTTGATGATGAAGGTAATGAAATAATAAATGGATAAATAAAAACAGAATTTAGGTTCTGTTTTTATAAATTCATAAAGAATATTGCTACAATTAATATAGTTGCGAATATATTCCATAGTATATAAGGTATAAGTAACCTAGCTGACGTTTTATTAATCTCTTTTGCTTCATAGTATAAAAATAGTGAACTGATAAGTACTATAAATGTATCTATTAAAGCTAGGAATGGACTTTTTAAAGTAAAAAATAGAAATGAAAATATCTGATTAGAAAAATAATTTATAAGTAACGTTTTATTAAATTCTTTAGTATCTTTTAAATCATTATCTTTATATATTAGATAAAGACTAAATGCAATTAAAATATAAAGAATAGTCCATACAATAGGGAATACTATAGATGGTGGGGCAAATGATGGTTTATTTAGTCCCTTATAAAATATAGTATCACTCCTAAAAAGTATTCCACTTATAAACCATGGTAGTAATATAGCTAAAAATTTCAATATTTTTTTCATATCGCACCTCTTTACATCTTATGATAAATGTATTAAAATATTATTGGTGAATTAAAAATGAATATTACTTTAAGTAAAAACGATGAAGTCGTTATGAAGTTGTTGCACTACTTTATAACAATACAAGGATATAATCCAGTAGTACTTCATGGGGCAAAAGATGAAATATGGCTTGAAAAAAGTGATGCGGACTATAAAATAGTAAGGATAGTTTCTAATTATATACATAACGATGAACAACTAGATTTTGATATATTTAGGACTAAACAGATATTAAAGAAAATAAAATTAAAGATGTTTACGTTCAAAATGGAAGCCTTAAGTATATTTGTAAACTTAGGTGATAGTGTGAACATATCTGAAAAAGATTATAATAATATAAAATGTGCGAGTGTAAAAGAAATTAAAGATTTATCAAAATATTCTTTTATAATAAATAAATTTCCTAACATATTAGAAGTTGAAAATTCTAATGAAGAAGGACTTGCACTCTTTATTAAGTTAACTGATGATATAAATAAAAAGAATTTTGAAGAAACAAAAAAAGCAGAGGATGTATTTTCTAAAAAGACACCAGTTATGACATATATATTTATGGCCATATGCTTTATACTTTTTGTATTGTGTGCGATCTCTTCAAATAATTTTATAGACTTAAATCCAAATGTTTTATATGATTATGGCGCACTAGTGAACTTTGATTCAATGGGGAATAACTATGTAGAATTATATAGACTTGTAACATCTATTTTCTTACATGGAGGATTACTTCATTTGATATGCAATATGTATTCTTTATATATAATAGGCCCACAACTAGAAAGTTTCTTTGGTAAAGTAAAATATACTATAATATTTATAGGTAGTGGTATTATAGGTAATTTACTCTCTATGGCATTTTTACAGGATACCTATGTATCAGTAGGAGCTAGTGGGGCGATATTTGGATTACTTGGTGCTTTACTATATTTTGGGTACCACTACCGCGTATACTTAAGTGGAGTTATAAAAAGTCAAATAATACCTCTTATAATACTTAACCTTATTATAGGATTTGTTGCGACAAGTATAAATAATTTAGCTCATATAGGTGGTCTTATTGGAGGAGTTTTAGTTTCAATGGCAGTAGGAGTTAAATATAAGAGTAATAAGTCAGATATAATAAATGGTATTATAATGACATTAATATTTGTAGGTTTCCTAATTTATATGATATTTTTTAGATAGAAGTTAAACTTCTATTTTTTTTGTACCTGCATAGACTTTATTGGTGAGACTATGAGGAAAATAATACTTATTTTAGTAATGATTTTAACTACAGGTTGTGGGAATAAGCTTAAGTGTAACTACAAAGAAACTTTTGATGACATAAAAATAGATAATAGTATTACATTTAATTTAAAGACTAATACTTATAAATCTAAAGACATTATGGTATTTAAAACGAGCGCTGAGGCAAAAGAATATTTTAAAGATGTAGAAGAGTATATAGAAGAATATAATCTAGTACTTAATGATAATAAAATAATATCAGAGTTAAGTGGTAAACTAGATAGCAATAAAAGTAAAAAAGAATTAAAAAAACAATATCAAAGTTATGACTATACTTGTAAATAAATCATATTTAAAATAATAATGCATAACTTTAATTGATAGGAGATGTTTATGAAAAATATAATACCTTTTAAAAAAGATGTGATCTTTAAAACAAACTTAAGTGAAATAACAAGTATTTCTTTAGAAAATACACTTAATTTAAAAGATGATACTATAAGTGGAGACTTCATAATTAGTGGGGAATATAAGGTGAGTGATAATAGTAAAACGGTTGAGCCTTTTGAAATAAATTTGCCATTTGAAATAGTATTAGACGATAGATTTGAGACAAATAAGGCAACTATTGATATAGATGACTTTTACTATGAAATAGTAAATAATAACGTATTATCCGTTTCAATAGATGTATTAGTAGATCACTTACAGGAAAAACCATTAATAGAAGTAGACGATTTAGTTGACATGACTAAAGAAGTAGATATCATAGAAAGTGAGGATGAAGAAGTGGAAGAGGTAAAAGAGGAAAAGGAAGAAAAAGAAGAAAAAGAAAGATGTATAGAGGAAGAAAACCCTATTGAACCAATCATTACAACTGATATATTAGATAAAGAAACTACTAATGATTTAAACGAAGAAGTAGAAGAAAAAATAAATACAATATTTAATAATAGTTCATTTAATAACGATGTTTATGTAACTTATAATGTGTTTATATTAAGAGATGGAGATACACTAGATAGTATTATGGAAAAATATAACGTAACAGAAGAAGAGTTAAAGGAGTATAACGATTTAAGTAATCTACAATTAGGAGATAAAATAATAATACCTAATACTTATGAAAGAGATTAGTGATTTATTAAAAAGAAATGATATAAGAGCTCATAGTTATAAAAAAGAGGGTAATGTAGTTATAGCAGATACGAATATTGGTAAAGTAGTTATAAAGAAAAACAAAAATAAAGACTACATTTACAACTATTTAAACGATAGAAACTTTAATTACTATCCTAAAATATTAAGTGAAGAAGATTATATTGTATTTAAGTATGTTGAAGATAGCGATATACCTAAAGAGCAAAAAATACTAGATTTAGTAGATTTAGTTTCACTTATGCACAGTAAAACAACTCACTATAAAAGTATAAGTGAGGATGAGTTTAAAAAGATATATGAGGATCTAAGTAATAATTTTGAATATTTAAAAGAATACTATACTGATATAATATCTATTATAGATGAGAAAGTATTTATGTCTCCTAGTGAATATTTACTTGCAAGAAATATAAATGCTATATTCAAATCTATTGAAATAGGTAAGGAATATGTTGAAAATTGGCTAGATACTATAAATGGATTAGATAAAATGAGGATGACTATTGTACATAATAATTTAGATTTATCTCACTATATTAGAGGAGATAACAATTATCTAATCAGTTGGGATAAATCTAAAATAGATATACCTGTATTTGATTTATATAATTTATACAATAATCATTTTAGTGATTTTGATTTTGTAGAATTACTCAAAAGATATGAACACGTATATCCTTTAAAAAAATATGAGAAAGAACTATTTTTTATACTTATAACTATGCCAGATAAAATAGAATTTAACGATAGTGAGTTTAATATGTGTATAAAAATAGGAAATGAAATAGATAAACTTTATAAGAGTAATAAAGTAATAGAAGAATATAAAAAATCAATTGCAAAAAATTGATTTTTATTTTCTTCCACATAAATGGTCCATTGAAATATTATATTTAGAACATATTTGATAAGCAAATGAGGTTAATATTAGAGTTTTCCCTTTTTCATAAGCACATATAGTTGATTGCGTTGTATTTAAAAAACGTGCTAAGTCCTTTTGTTTCATGTTGTTATCATACCTGAATTTTACAATGTTTCCTCCTATAACTTTTTTATCTATGTTTTTATTATAATTACTTATATATTTATCCTTTGAAAGTTCACATATATAGTCTAAACTTATATCAAAGTAATTACAAAAAAGCAATAATTTTTTAAGAGGCATTATTTCTACTTTGTTTTCCCATCTAGAATATACTGGTTGTTTAACACCTAGTATGTTAGCAATATCTTTTTGTGTCATATCATTTTCTTCTCTTATATCAAACAATTTAATTGTAAACATATAATCACCATAATAATTTTCTCATTATTAATTATTATTTAAAAAATGTATACGAATTTGCGATATAATGAATATAACAAAGTAGGTAGGAGGTGTGGAAGTTATAATAACCTAATTTGTAATTTATTACTTATGAGATGGGGGATTTATGTTATCGTTATATAGAATAGGAGTGAGATTATGATATGTAAAAAATGTGGAAGTAATGTAATAGAAGGGAGTAAGTTTTGTCCAAACTGTGGAGCAAGTATTGAAGAGGTTAGTAATCAACAACAAAGTTATCAAGAAAATGTACTAGATAAAAAAGAGTTAAAAAGACAAAAGAAGCAGGAGAGAAAATTAGTAAATAAAGCAGCTAATATAATAGGTACATCTTTATTTTTAATAGTTGGATCGATGAGTGCGTTATTAAATACAACACTGGAATTTTTAAAGGTTCCAATACTGATATCATTTGTTATAGTGTTTATTGTAGAAATATTTATACCAATTTTTGGCGCATTAATAATTAATAATACATCAATAAAGAGAATATCTAGTTATGTTACAGAAAAAAACTACAAAAAGGTTAAAAATGCAATGTTGCAACAAATTATATTTTGGGGAGTATTACGTGTGATAGAAATATTGCTATTAATGGTAAATTTGTGTTCTTCTATGACAATATATGAATTTATAGCAATTGCTATAATATTTGTACATTCAGCTTTGTGCCTCACATCTTATATATTTTGTTCAATAATGATATTAAATGCGTTTAAAAAGTATACTGGTATTAATAATATAAAGGAGTGATAGTAATATGAATAATGAAATACAAAATAATAATCAAAATGTGAATAATAATGGAAATAACAATCAGAAAGTAGCGATAATATGTATGATAGCCTTAATAGGTATATTAATTATACTTGTTGTGTTACTACTGGTAAAATCAATGAATAAAGATAATTCAAGTAATAATACAGCCAATAATTCAAATAACAATGAAGGCAATATAAACAACAATGATCAAAGTAGTGATGAGTTAGCCAAATTTAAAAATGATTACCCAGATTCTTATATAATTAATTCTGACGGTGATTTTACTAATGAAGAAGGGTTTAAATTAGATTCAAAAAATAATGTTAAACTTGCTTCTGATAACATAACGGAACTTATGCTTTTATCTAATAAACCAGATTCTAATAATTTATTAGAAGATAAAGAATTTGTTGTTGATATTGCCGTTATCATTAGTTGGTCTGGAGTTGACTTAAATAATAATTATCATTTGTATTTAATTAATGCATATTCTAAGAATTATTTATCTCAAAAAATAAATGAGTATTTTGGAATACAAAATTTTGACTATGATTCAATAGAAAATTATGATAATGAAGTCTATAATGTTAAAAATTATTATATTACCGGCGGTTTTGGACAGTTTGGAGGGGAAAGACCTCAATTTGAAAGTATGAAAGAGCAAAATGAAAATTTAGAATTAACATATCGCCTTTATGATAAAAAAATTATAGTTATATATGAAAAATATAATAATAGATACATTTTAAAAAGCTTAAGTAAAGGTGATTAAAAATTTTAAAGGAAGTGATAGTAATATGAATAATGAAATACAAAATAATAATCAAAATGTGAATATGCAAAATAATAATGGAAATAATAATCAGAAAGTAGCGATAATATGTATGATAGCCTTAATAGGTATATTAATTATACTTGTTGTGTTACTACTGGTAAAATCAATGAATAAAGATAATTCAAGTAATAATACAGATAATAATCAAGTAAATGATAGCAATACGGACAATAATAAGGAAGATAGTAATACTACTAACGATAATGAAAAATATTCTTATTCTTCAATAGATGAGTTTAAAAATGATGTAGGAGAAGAAAATGTAAGAGTAGTAGATATAGTAGATGAAAGCTTAATAAAATTAGATAGTTTGGAAAAAGCAAAAGATTTTGCTAAAATGTTAGCAGATACAGTAAATACAACTCATAAATATGAGTTAAATGATGATTGGGAATATATTGATATGATATTTAATTTACTTTGGGATGATGATCATTATTATCTTCACACTTGTATAAGTGAAGATATAATGAATAAAGCTAGTTATAATTTATTTGGAAAAACTATTGATAATCCAACAAAGAGAGGATTTTTAAGAGTACCAAACTATTATTGTAGTATTCCCGGTGGTGGGGGAAGTTCCTATATGTTAGTTAATAATTATTTATATGATCAAGATACTAATTCAATAACTTATAGACATGAATATGAAGCTGAGGATATTAATAATAAATTAATTATAGATGTTTCTTTTAACAAAAGTGCCACTGACGGATTATATAAATTAACAAAGATAGAACAAAGTGTAATAGATAAATAGAGGATGAAATTAAAACTATTGATATTGGATTTATTAAAAATGCGACTGATAATTTGTATAAATTATCTAAATTTACAGTAGAAACAAAATAGTAAAATATTAGAATAATATAAAAAATATACATTAAAGTATATTTTTTCACCATAATATTCTAAAGAAAGAAAAAAATATTAAAAATAGAAAAAGAAATATTAAAAAGAAGTTAAATCTTGTAAATATAAATATAGTAAGAATTAATTGATAAAACAAAAGTAAACTAAATCCAATTAAGAGTATCCACCATATACCTCTACCACGACACCACTTTTTCATCAAACCACCTAATATAGTTTATTATACTAGGTGGTTTATTTATATTATATTAGACTATATTACTTAAAGTTTTTGCTTTTTCACTAATTATAATTGCGCTCTCATCTATAGTTTTAATTATTTTACTTATTTTTCTTGTTTCTTTTCTTTTAATAAATATAAAGAGTATAGATAAAGTATTATTCTTTTCACAGATAGTTGTAATTTGATAGTTATTTAATCTATTTTTTAGTAGTCTTTCATATTTTTCTTTAATAACACACACAAGCATATTACTTCCTAGTGCGATTTTTTCTTCTATTATACTTCCTAGATAAGAGCCAATTATAGAGCCTATACAAAAGAATACTATTTTAAGTATATCTTTATTTATATCTATTATAACTATTCCAGTTACAAATATCCATACTAAAGCAATTATACCCTGTAGTAGAGCACCCAATTTCTTTTTGCCGTTAGCTACTACGATAAGTCTTAAAGTAGCAAGTGCATTTTCTATTATTTTAGATAGTAATATAAAAATATATATCAACATACTATTCACCTTTATTATTCTTGTTATAATAAAAAATAATATGCAATATTTAAAAAAATTAATTTATTTGCTTGTTTTTTTATATGGATATATAGTAAATTATACAGGAACATTTGATAGGTTGGGTGATTGCTAAACTTCTAAAAAGAAGGGAGGCGATGAGATGTCAAAAAAAGATTTGCTAATATCTTCTTTGATCATCATTATCCTTTTGCTTATAGTTTTACTATTCGTAATTCTAAAATAAAAGAATCACCTAACTTGAGTTAGGTGAAACCAAAACAATTGGCAACACTCAACACGCGATATTAAGTGTTCCATTTTATTATATGCAAGTTTCCTTGACATATTTAATATACCACAAAAGAAAACGTTTTACAAGTTATTTACTTTAACTTAACTTATTATCAATAAAAAAATAGTATATAATGTATAAAATTTTGTTGAATTTGTTTATTAATTGTAGTAAAATTATAATAGAGGTGGGGACATGGGACTTTTTAGTAAATTTAAAAACCTTTTTAACAAGAACGAAAAGGAAGAAGTAGAAGCTTTTGATAAAGGCTTAGAAAAAACGAGAAAAGAATTTGTTAATAAAATAGGCTTGCTCAGCAGTAAATATAAAAAAGTAAGCGATGAATACTTCGATGAATTAGAAGAAATACTTATAATGTCTGACATAGGCGTTAATACTGTAATGAATTTTATAGATAGATTAAAAAGAAGAGTAAAGAAAGAAAATATAGTAGATAGTGAAGATTTAAAAGAAGTAATAATCGATGAAATGTTTATAATCTATGTAAACAATGAAATCGTTGTAAATAAAATAAATTATAGCGAATCTGGGCCTACAGTTATATTATTTGTAGGAGTTAATGGAGTAGGAAAGACTACCACTATTGGTAAAATTGCCTCTAAGTTAAACAAAGAAGGCAAAAAGGTTATGATGATTGCTGGAGATACATTTAGAGCAGGTGCGATAGAGCAATTAAAAGAGTGGGGAGTAAGAACTAATTCAAGAGTTATTTATGGCGAGGCTAAAGATCCATCAAGTATAGTTTATGATGGTCTTAAAGTCGCACTTGATGAAGAGTATGATGTAGTTTTAATAGATACAGCTGGTCGTCTTCAAAATAAAATAAATCTTATGAACGAGCTTGATAAAATAAATAAAGTAATAGGTAAGTTTATACCTAATGCGCCACATGAAACTTTACTTGTAATAGACGCGACAACTGGTCAAAATGGTATAAGTCAAGCAAAAAGCTTTAAGGAAATCACTAACGTAACTGGAATTGTCTTAACAAAATTAGATGGTACTGCTAAAGGTGGAATTGTTTTAGCAATTAAGGAAGATGTAAATATTCCAGTTAAATTTGTTGGACTTGGAGAAAAAGAAGAAGATTTAAGAACATTTGATATTGAAAAATATATATATGGTTTATTTAAGGATATGTGAGGTAATTTATGAATACAAAAATAGTTGAATTAAAAGAATATAGTAATAAAGAAGTAGGTTTGCTAGTACAAGCAATTTTAGTAGAATTATTGTTAATTTTTAGTATAATAAACATTTTTAGTAATGCGTTAATGCCAGCATTTTATGCAATACTTAGTATGATTATGTTTACAATGGCTTATAACAATGTAAAAATTTATAAAAGAAAATATTTAACTCCTATATATATAATAGTTGGTATTTTTGTCGCAATTACAACGATTGTGGAGTATTTATAATGGATATACATTATGTAGAATTATTTGACTATTATGGCAATTTATTTACAGATAAGCAAAAAGAATATTTTAAAGATTATTATGAAAATAATTTAACACTTCAAGAAATAGCTGATAATAATAACGTTAGTCGTAATGCGGTACATAAGATTATCAAAGATATTTTACAAAAATTAGATTATTATGAGGAAAAATTAAGTTTGTATAAAAACAAAGTAAAAATAGAAAAACTAATTGAAAATATAGATGAAAATTTAAAACGACAAATAGAAGAATTAATATAGGGTGATAGCATGTTTGGTAAAATAGTGTATATTAGTGATAGTGTTGCGCACATAAATATACCTGAGGGTACTCCAGTAAATATGGATCTTATGAATATGCATGTCGTATTTGAAGATGGAGAAAGACGTGTACTTGGAGAAGTAGAGGATATATCAAAAGATGAAATAAAAGTTCATTTTTTGGGCGTTATAGAAAATGGTAGATTTATAGGTGGAGTTCTTAGAAAACCAACGCTAGAAGCTAAAATTAGAATGGTAAGAGAAGATGAATTAAATCTAATAACCGGTGTGGATAAAGAGGGAATGTTTAAACTTGGTGTAAGTCCTCTTTATAATGATAAACCTATTTATGTAGATATAAATGATATATGTAGTAACCATCTCGCTATATTTGGTAATACAGGTAGTGGTAAATCTTATGGAGTTGCAAGCTTTATACAGAGTTTATTTTATAATGAAAAATTTAATCCATATAGGGCAAACTACATGATTTTTGACGCATACGGTGAGTACCACAATGCTTTTGAAAGATTAAGTGAGGTTAATCCAAATTATCAATTTAAGTATTATACCACAAATAAAACCGATAAAAACGGAGAACAGTTGAGTATCCCTTTATGGCTTTTAGATGTAGATGATTTCGCACTTCTTCTACAAGCTGAGAAACACGCACAATTGCAAATAATTGAGAAAATGATTAAACTTGCTAGAATTATATCTTTAGATACAGAGGATTCTATTAAATATAAAAATCATTTAATAGCTAAAGCAATTTTGGATACATTATACACAAATCAGACTGCGGCAAGTAAAAGAAACGATATATTTACAATTGTTTCAGGTTGTCAGACAAATGAGTTTAATTTGGAAACACCAATCGAAGGTGTTGGATATATAAGAAAATTTAGAGAATGTTTTGTTATAGATAGAAGCGGTGAATTTACAGAAAGTGTATTGATAACTCAGTATATTACAAGTTTTATAAACGATGATTTAGATAATTATGAAGCTCCTAATGATCACGCTTTCCAACTAGATGACCTAGAGAAAGCTCTAGAGTTTACACTCATTAGTGATGGATTTCTTAGAAATGATAAATTGTACGATGACGCAGTAACTTTAAAAGTAAGGCTTCATTCTATAGTTACTGGAGATAATAGTTCATTCTTTTATTATCCAAACTATGTAGATCTTAATGGCTATGTGGCTAGTTTAGTAGCTAAAAATAATAGGAAGTCTCAAATAATAAATTTTAACTTAGAGGATATAGATGATAGACTTGCTAAAACAATAGTAAAAATATATTCAAAAATGTTATTTAATTTTACAAAACATTTGACTAATCGTGGCGCAGTACCATTTCATATATTATTAGAGGAGTCTCATAGATATGTACAAAATGATTCAGATAATTTCCTTCTTGGTTATAATATATTTGAAAGAATTGCTAAAGAGGGAAGAAAGTTTGGATTGATACTAAATTTAGTCTCACAAAGACCAGTTGAGTTATCAGAAACGGTTATATCTCAAATAAGTAATTTTTTGATATTTAAAATGACACATCCAAGAGACTTAGATTACATTAAAAAGATGTTGCCTAATATGAGTGCGGAGATAATGGAAAAACAAAAAAGTTTACAACCTGGTATGTGTGTTGCATTCGGAAGGGCATTTACAGTTCCAATGATAATAAAAATGCCACTACCTAATCCTGCCCCACATAGTAGTAATGTAAATGTTGTAAGTATTTGGCAGGGAAAGTAAAAGCGGTGAAGTATGAAGAAATTTTTATTAATAATAGTGACTTTTATTGTCACTATTAGCGTATATAAGTGTGATTTTGTTTTTGCTTTAGAAAATTTAGAGTTAAATTCAAAATATGTTTATGTTTTAAATACTAACGATAATAAAGTATTATATGAACTAAATTCTACTGATGAAGTTAAAGTAGCCAGCATGACTAAAATAATGACTGCAATTATCGTAATAGAAAATAACGAAGATTTAAATAAAGTAATAACTATAAAAGATGAAGACCTAAGAGACATGTATGAGTATTCTACAACTGGTTTTCAAGATGGTTATGAGGTTACTATAAGAGAGCTTTTATATGGAATTCTTCTTCAAAGTGGATCTGACGCTGTAAATGCAGCTGTAAGAATTACAACAGGTAGTGAGGAAGATTTTGTAGACCTTATGAATCAAAAAGTAAAAGAATTAGGATTAGTTCACACTAAATTTTCAAATCCAATAGGAAAAGATGATGGAAACTATTCATCTGCAGAAGATATCGCACGAATTATGGAATATTGTTTAAAAAATAAAGATTTTAAAGATATTATATCTACAAATATGCATTATATTGACAGGTTTGATTTACAAATAAATGGACCTTTATACAAGGCTGATAATAAATATAAAGCTGACTTAAGATATATAAAAGGAGCTAAAAATGGCTATACATCTTTAGCTAAATTTTCACTGGTATCATATGGTGAAAGTGATGGGACAACTTTAATAGTAGTAACTAATAGAGCAAATAATTTTGAAGATGTATTTGAAGATAATAATAAAATATATAGCTATTTTTTTGAGAATTATGGTTATAAAGATTACAATGTTAATTTTGATTTAAAAATAAAAAACAGTAAAGAAAAGACTTATAATGTAAATTTAAATACAAAATTATTTTTAGAAAATGATTATGATCAAAATTTATTATCGTACGATTATGATGGCATAGATGAGGTGACATCCCTAACTAAAAAAGGTAGTAGGTTGGGTACAGTAAAAATATATTATAATAACGAATTATTAAAAGAAGTAGATGTATATCTAGATAAAAATATTAAATATAAAACTAAAATGTTTATCCCTTTAATATTTATCTTACTAGTAGTAATAGCTTTATTAGTTTATAAAAATAGAAAGAAATTTATAAAAAAAAGAGTTACTAAAAAAGTCGTGCCTAGCAAAGTTGAAACATTTATAAAAGAAGAGAATAGTTTAGATAACAAACTAGAGATATTAAATAATACTACAGATCTAGATTTATTTTTCAATACTTTAAAGAATATAAATTCACTATCTTTGGATAAAGATACTTTGGAGCGCAATTTTATAGATAGGTGCTTCAAAGAAATAGATTTTAAAAACGCTGATGAATTAAAAGAGCTTTACACAAAATTAAAACTTTATAGTAATGAGATGTGTGAAAGTACAGTAAAATATTATAGTAAATTATTTAAATACTGTATTAAAGAATATATTGAAAAAAAGTAGCGTGTACCAATTGTACATGCTTTTAATTATTAGTAAAAAACGCCGTTAAAATTCATATATTTAATTAGGTGACGTTATGAAGAAAATATTGCAAATAATAGGTCTTTTAACTCTTGCATGTTTTAGTTTTTTTCTTACTGAAAAGACAGTCACAGTAGTTAATGATATGGATGAGATCATGATAGAAATAAAAGAAAATAAAGATAACTTTAAAACCGAAAGTATAGATTCAATTATAAGTGGAAATACAATTATACCGGGTGTAAAAGGTAGAGTAGTAAATGTAAATAAAAGTTATAAAAATATGAAAAGCAACGGCTATTATAGTGAGAATTTATATGTATACGATTATATATATCCTAAGGTTAGTTTAGCTGACAATATGGATAAATATATAATAAAAGGAAATGCTTCAAAACGTATGGTTAGTTTGATATTCACAGTTAATTTAAGTGACAATATTACTGATATATTAAATATTGTTAACAATTATAATATAAAAGCTACTTTTTTTGTAACAAAAGAGTGGTTTAGTAACAATAGTGATTTAATAGAAAAACTTGTTAGTGATGGACACAATGTCGGTGTATTATTAGATAACTATAGTGATTCAAGTTTTGAGTGGATGGACATGGTAATAAAGAAAATAAATAAGCAAAAGCGCGGGTTTTGTTATAACTTAGAAGATAATGATGAAAACGTAGATATTTGTAGTATTAAAGGAAATTATACGATTAGACCAGTTGTTATTTCAGATAAAACACCACTTCAAAATATAAAAAGTGTTTTAGAGTCTGGTTCAATCTTATCGCTCAAAATAAATTCTGAATTAAAAAAACAATTATCGACAATTATAATATATATAAAGTCAAAGGGATATAAGATTACTAATTTAGAAGAACATATACTAGAATAAAGATGTCAAAAACATCTTTATATTTGTATTATTACATTTTAACAAAATTTAAAAAAAATACTAGATTTCTATATTTTAAATGTTGTATAATGAGTATGAAGGATAGGTGTTAGTTGTGGAGAGAAAACTTAAGTTAGTTGTGCCAGATAACTTTAAAGAGTTTGGTAAAAGGGTAAACAATCATATTAATCTTATAAGAGATACTCATGAAAATTATATAGTGGATATGAGTTTAGTAAGATTTAATAACGGGGAAGGTAAATGTGTATTAAATGAATCAGTAAGAGATCAGGATGTGTATATTCTAACTGATATAGGTAACTATGATATAACTTATAAGGCTCAAAGAGGAGTACATCATATGATGCCTGATGAACATTATCAAGATTTAAAAAGAATAATAAGTGCGATGGGTGGTCATACTGCAAGACTAACTCTAGTAATGCCTCTTTTATATCAATCAAGGCAAGATAAAAGAACTTCTAGAGAATCATTAGATTGTGCGATGGCACTTCAAGAGTTAGAAAGATTTAATGTAAGGGAACTTGTCACATTTGACGCACATAATCCTATGGTTGCCAATGCTATACCAAATAAAATGACATTTAGTAATGGTTACGCAACTGGAGAAATTATACTTAGTATGTTAAGTAATGAAGATATAGATATAAATAATTTATTTATAGTAGGTCCGGATGAAGGGGCTAGGGCTAAAGCTAAATTTTTAGCAGATATACTAGGTGGTATTAAATACGGTAACTTTGATAAGAGAAGAGATTATAATAAAATAGAAGATGGTAAAAATCCAATAACATACCATGAATTTATAGGACCTGATGATTTAACTGGAACTGATATAGTTGTAGTAGATGATATGATTGCTTCTGGTGCGTCTTTAATAGATACTGCAAAACAACTAAAGCAAAGAGGAGCAAGAAAGATTTATTTGATGGTTACATTCGCATTATTTACTAAAGGAATAGATGATTTTAATAAAGCATATGAAGATGGTTTATTTGATAAGATATACGCAACTAATTTAACTTATGTACCTGATGAATATAAAGCTATGCCGTGGTACAAGAGTGTGGATTGCTCAGAGAAAGTAGCCAATATAATTAATAATTTAAATGAAGGTAAATCTATTAGAGAGTTTTTAAATGGAAAGGAAGAAACTGCTCAAAAAATAAAAACATTAAGAAAATAGTAGGTGTATTTAAATGAAGAAAAAAAGAGGTATTAGTATAGGTGCCGTTTTAATTGTATCAACAGTTGCAATAGCAGGATATTTTAAAACTGACATTGAAAGATTTGTATTAAATATTATTCCTAGTGTTAGAGGGTCATATAATATAGATGAGATACCAGAATATAATAAAGATTCATATGTCTATATAAACGATAATATACCTAATTTTACTGAAGATGATATATCTGAAACTTCTTATGAAAAATATAGTAAACAAGATATATTAGGTAGAAGTGGGGTAGCTATAGCAAATATTGGTATTGATCTTATGCCAACAGAAGAAAGAGGCTCTATTGGTATGGTAAAACCTAGTGGTTGGCACACTGTTAAATATGACATAGTAGATGGTAAGTATTTATATAATAGATGTCATCTAATAGGGTATCAATTAACTGGCGAGAATGCAAACGAAGAGAATTTAATAACTTGTACAAGACAGATGAATACTGGCGCAATGCTTGAATTTGAAAATAAAGTTGCAAATTATATAAAAGAAACTAACAACCATGTTCTTTATAGAGTAACACCTATATACGATGGGAATAATCTACTAGCAAGTGGAGTACAAATGGAGGCAAAGTCAGTAGAAGATAATGGGAAGGGCATTTCATTTAATGTTTATGTTTACAATGTACAAGATGGAATCCTAATAGATTATACAACTGGAGATAGTAAACTTATAGAATAATTAAAAAAATAGTACATAAAATGTATTGAAAAATATAAAGAATTTTGTTATACTATAAAAGTATTAACAAAACGGGTCTATAGCCAAGTGGTAAGGCGTGGGACTGCAACTCCCTGATCGTTGGTTCAAATCCGACTAGGCCCTCCAATATGATAGGAAACTCGAACTTTTAAGATTTCGAGAGTAATAAATACTAACAGAAATGTTAGCTTTTTTGTACATATAAAAAGCCATACAATAGAAATGCTGGCTTTAATAAACTAATTATTATTTTTCATTTTAATATAAACGTTTTTCCTTGTTCATCTTGAATTTTACTTTTTATTGATGTGATATGATTAACTTCATCATATTCTTTGGTATTAGTTTCGGACATTTTTTTGTGAGTATCAAGAAAACTTCTGACAAATTCTATTTCTATTCTAGTATTTTTATCTGCAGATGAAATAAGTTTTCCATATACACTTCTTGGTTCATTTTCCTTTGAAGAGTGAAGATCTTCAATTGCTTCTTTAATTATTTGTCTCTCTTCATCAGTAAAAAAATTTTTCATTCCCTCATCATTCATAAAGTTTTTAGCAGCAATTAAATGATGAGTTTCATTATTTTCATATTTTCCCAAATCATGGCAAGAAGCGATGGCATATATCATATTGTCATTCAAGCCTAATTTAAAAGTATCATTTAAAGCAAAAATTCTTCTAATAACGTCTAAAATGTGATTAATATTATGATCATCATCATTTTTATTATATTCAGGGAATATGTGTTTCAAAATATAATCTTTTAAATCCTGTCTAACGTTTTTAGTGTAATATTCTAATTCATCTATATTATTTGCTTCTAGTATCATATTTCTTAATACATCAAATGGCATATTATAATCATCTTTTACTATGTCGTATACAGTATACAATATTTCATCTAATGACATATTTGGGATAAGTCTTTTTGTTTCATCAAAAGTTAACTTTAACTTGTTGTTTAAATTATTAACTTCAAAATATTTTTTTTTGAATTCTTCTTTATTTTCTGCTAAAATTGCAATATTTTCTAAAAATCTTTTATAATCTAAATCTTCAAAGTACATCTTTTCAGTCGCATATCCTTTTTTCCCAAACTTATTAATTATGTATTGTCTTGCGTCTTCAACTATTTGTTCAAATGTGTCGCTGTGATTATGCTCAACTCTATAAGCATATGTTCTTTTTAATAGGACATCTATTAGGGTGTTTCTATCGGCTGAAGAAATTATTTTTCCATATATACTTCTAGGGCTACCTTCCATACTTGCTCTATGGTCATAAACTGCTTCTGACATGGTTTTAATTTCTTCATCAGTAAAAAAATTTCTTAAGTTTTTATCTTCAGCTAGCATATTCGCTGAAATCTTTTCATGATTTTTAGCGTCAATAAAATGACCGATATCATGATAAGCTGCTATTGTATAGACCATATCGTAATTAATGTCATCAACTTCACTCGCAAACTTCAAACTTCTATCAATGACATATTTAATATGATCTAGGTTATGACCAAAATCATTCTTTTTATAACTTGGAAAAATGTTTTCATCAATGTATCGTAGTAAATCTTTGTTCAAATTCATTATATCAACCTCCATAAGCAATTATACCATACTTTTTCATAATTAGTAATTTTACTTATAATCTTTATTTAATAGAATATAGTTAAATAGGTGATTACATGGATTTATATGAAAAAGCATTAAAGAAAATAGAAAATGACCAAAAGTATAAACCAAAATGTATGGGTGTGGTTATTGGCCCAACAGGTCCAACCGGACCAATAGGACCTGCATTAAATATACTAGGAAGTTTTAATACAATAGAAGAATTAGAGGAAAAGTATCCAATTGGAAGTGAAGGACAAGGTTATATAGTTGATAATGATCTATATATATGGGTTGATGGATGGTTAGATGTGGGAGCGATAAAGGGTCCGAAGGGAGATATTGGACCTACGGGACCACAAGGTGAGATGGGTGCTAAAGGTGAACAAGGTGTACCTGGAGAGATGGGACCTCAAGGAATACCTGGACCACAAGGAGAAATGGGACCTCAGGGTGAGATGGGAATACAAGGCGTGCAAGGACCTCCTGGAATAGAAGGACCTAAAGGAGAACAAGGAGATATAGGACCACAAGGTCCTCAAGGTGAAAGAGGTCCTAAAGGAGATCAAGGCACACCTGGAACGAGTGTTACTATATTAGGGTCATTTGATAATATTAGTGAGTTAGAAAGAAACTTTCCAAAAGGAAAACCCGGACAATCCTATTTAGTAGGTCCAAACTTATATGTATGGAGTGAAGATGCAGATAAATGGAATAATGTAGGTGAGATAAAAGGGCCTAAGGGAGACACGGGAGAAAGAGGAATACAAGGACCTAGAGGAGAGCAGGGTGAAAGAGGACCTAAAGGTGAACAAGGTCCCACTGGAATACAGGGTCCACGTGGTGAACAAGGACTGCAAGGAGAAACAGGTTTACAAGGAGAGCAAGGCATACAAGGACCTGTTGGACCTCAAGGTGTGCAAGGAATTAAAGGTGATATAGGTCCTCAAGGACCAAAGGGTGATAAAGGTGAGATGGGGGAACCTGGACCAGCTGGACCACCTGGAATACAAGGCCCTAAAGGAGATAAAGGAGAACAAGGACCACAAGGACTTCCTGGAGATATGGGATATCCTGGAATGCCTGGACCAAAAGGAGACCCTGGACCTTTAGAAGTACCATCTGCATTCTTTATGACTGCTAATGATGATTTGGATACTTATGGTATTCCTGTTGAATCTAATAAAAGAATACCAATAGATACAAAGATATATGATATGAATGAAAACTTTACTCTAAGTGATAATACTATTGCTTTTAAAAAAGGTGGAGTTTATCGTGTAGACTTTATGGTACAATTATACTCATCTAGTTCTACTATATATCCTGGGCAAAACGATGTTGTTGGAGTTGGATTAAGAAAAGTTGGAGAAACTACAATTTATGTTGGAGGATGTACTTGGGATTATCAAGAACCTGTTGTTAGGATTAATGCACATGGAATAGTTACAACAGTACTAGATAACGATGTATTTGAGTTAATAAATACTGCGCAAGATACTATACATTTAGTAAGCCCTGGCTCAAATGAGTTAGTAACAGATTCGTTTTTTGCAAACCCTATTGTAACTATAGTTATAGAGAAATTAAAATAAAAAGGCCTCATCAAACGATGAGACTTTTCTTTTAAATCAATATTACTCAATTTGAATGTATAATATTCCTTGTTACTTTTCAATTTATCAACATAATAAACTACTTTCAATTCGAAAATAGTAAATAGACATTAATTTATGTATTTATTATTACTTCTACCTAGAATCCAATCAATAGAATAATTTCCCATTTTATTAATCTGAAGTAAAAATGCACAAAGGATTAAAGTTTTCCCTGTTTCATAAGCACTCCAAGTTGAATTTGAAGTGTTAATTTTTTTAGAAAATGACCTTAATGTATCGTTGAAATCTTTTCTAATTTCTCTTGCTCTTTTTGAAACTAATTCAATATTTACAGTATCACTTGAAACTATATTAATTTTTTTATCAGTTAATCCTAGAATATAGTCAATGTTTAATTTATATAAATTTGCTAATTGATATAATCTTTTAGTTGGAATTATGTCTTTTTGATTTTCCCATCTTGAATAAATTGAATCACTAACACCCAATTTTTCTGCAAGTCCTTTTTTCGTTAATTCGTTTGATTCCCTCAACTCTTTTAATCTAAAACCATACATAAATTATCTACCTCTATAAATAATTTTTACATTTTAATGATACTTTGTGAATTTAATCGAACAAATTACGAGCAAATGTGATATAATGTTATTGTATGAGGTGAGCAAATGAAAAACGAAGGATTTACATTAGTAGAATTACTAGCAGTAATATTAATATTATCATTTATAGCAATAATAGCAGTACCAATAGTATTAAATATAATAACAGAGGCAAAGATAAAATCATTAAAGATAAGTACAAGTGAATATATAAGAGCAGTAAATACATCTTTAATAAATGAAGAAGTATTTAATAATGTAAAAGATGGCTTATATACAATAACAGATAACGGTAAAAAGATAGTACTAGGAGATAAAGAGATATTTATAAACTATGATGGAAGAGGATTAAAGAGTGGACTTCTATTAATAGAGAATAGTAAAGTAACAAGAGTACTAAAGGGACTAATAGATGATTATTATGCAAGAGTAACAGATGAAGATATAGAGATACTAAAAAACTTAAATGAGAGTACTTTAGTAAGTGGTCAAGACTTTAATAAAAAGGTAAAAGAATTAGTAGGAGATACAATACCAGAAGGGAATAACAAAACCTTACTAGATGCGGAAGATACAAAAGTAAAGAAGATAATCTTTTTACAAGACAGTGTACTTCCTGATGGAATAACAAAAGCGGATTTACTTAAATTACAATCAACTGATTTATCATCAAAAAGTGATGGAAGCATAAAAGGATATTATGATGATAAAATAGGGACAATCTATGTATATAGTGATGGATATATAAGTTGTCCTGACGATCTTCGAAATTTATTTAAAAATTTTCAAGGAGTAGAAGAAATAGAATTAAATTTGATAGATACATCAAAGTTGAAAAATACATGTTGGATGTTTCAAAATTGTTCTAATTTGAAAGAAATAAAAGGAATAGAAAATTTTGATACCTCACAAGTAACGCTGATGTGGTATATGTTTTACGGATGTAGTAGTTTAACAAACCTAGACTTAAGTAAGTGGAATACATCCAAAGTAGGAGATATGAGTTCTATGTTTTATGGCTGTAGTAGTTTAACAGAACTAGATTTAAGTAGTTTTGATACGTCTCAGGTAACAACTATGAACAGGATGTTTAATAATTGTAGTAGTTTAACTTCAGTAGATGTAAGCAACTTTGATACATTAAAAGTAAAAAATATGGGAGAGATGTTTTGTAATTGCAATAATCTAATAAAATTAAATTTAACTAACTTTAATACAGAAAAAGTAACGGAGATGGGAAGCATGTTTCAAAACTGTGGTAATTTAACTGAATTAGATTTATCGAATTTTGTTGCTAAAGAAGTAATAAACATGGCTCGGATGTTTCAAAACTGTAGTAGTTTAAAAAATATTAAATTTGGTAATAAGATTAATACATCAAATTTGAAAAATACGTGTTTTATGTTTCTAGATTGTTCTAATTTGAAAGAAATCAAAGGAATAGAAAATTTTGATGTCTCACAAGTAACACTCATGTGGTATATGTTTTCTGGATGTAGTAGTTTAACAAACCTAGACTTAAGTAAGTGGAATACATCCAAAGCAGAAGATATGAGCGGGATGTTTAATGGTTGTGGTAGCTTAACAGAGTTAGATATAAGTAATTTTGATACGTCTCAGGTGACAACTATGGCATACATGTTTCAAAATTGTAGTAGTTTAATTTCAATAGATGTAAGTAGTTTTAATACCTTACAAGTAAAAAATATGGGAAGTATGTTTAATGGTTGTATCAATTTAACAGAACTTAATTTAAGCAGTTTTGATACATCACAAGTAACAAATACGAGAGATATGCTTAGTAACTGTACTGACTTAAAAAAAATAACAGTAACAACAGGTAAATGGACTAAACTTTATTATGAAGTTGGATTAAGAAATGATATATTTGAATATGTAGATGCAACTAGTTAACAAATGCATAAATATATTTTTGAATGAAATAGTTAGAGATTAATTATTTCATTTTTAATAAATATATTTGTGAAATTTTCTTGAAATTTATGTCAATAATTTTTGAAAATGTCTTAAAATTTTTTTAACATTAGCGGGAAAAATAACCCGTTTTTGTATTACTT
>CANQAT010000018.1 GCA_947588925.1 uncultured Bacilli bacterium
ACGAATTTTGTGGCTGATAATGGTCGTAGTAAAGGAGGCATTATGTTTAAAATTCATTCAAATTATAGTCCAGCAGGAGACCAACCTGAAGCAATAGAAAAACTAGTTGATGGAATTAATAGGGGTGAGAAAAGCCAGGTTTTACTTGGGGTTACAGGTAGTGGTAAAACATTTACGATGGCAAATGTAATTGCTAGAGTAAACAAACCTACACTAATTTTAGCCCATAATAAGACTCTTGCAGGACAACTTTACGCAGAATTCAAGCAGATATTCCCTGAAAACCACGTATGCTATTTTATCAGTTATTATGATTATTATCAACCTGAAGCATACGTTGCTAAGACTGATACATATATAGAAAAAGATGCTGCTATAAATGATGAGATAGATGAACTCCGCCATGCGGCAACTGCTGCCTTACTTAATAGTGATGATGTAATAGTAGTTGCTTCAGTATCCTGTATATATGGTATAGGAGAAATAGAAGAATACGAAAAGAAAATGCTTAATTTAGAAGTCGGGCAAAACATAAATAGAGAAGATATAATAGAAAAATTAATAGATATGTTATATGAGAGAAACGACATAGACTTTAAAAGAGGAACTTTTAGAGCAAAAGGGGATATAATAGATATAATTCCTGTTGGGGAACACTCTAAAGGAATTAGAATAGAACTATTTGGAGATGAAATAGATTCTCTAAAAGAGTTTGATCCACTTACTGGTAACATAACTGCAAATAAAAAAACAATCGCTCTATTTCCAGCAAGTCACTTTGTAACAAGTCCAGAAAAACTTAAAATTGCTATAGAAAACATAAGAAAAGAGTTAGATGAAAGACTAGAATATTTTAAAAATAACAATAAATTACTCGAATATCAAAGACTTAGTGAAAGAACTAATTACGATTTAGAGATGTTAGAAGAAACGGGTTTTTGTAGAGGAGTAGAAAACTATTCTAGACCTCTTGCTTTAAAAGAGCCGGGTGCGACTCCAACAACTTTAATAGACTTCTTTAAAAAAGATTTCCTAATGTTTATAGATGAGTCACATGTAACACTCCCACAAGTTAGAGGAATGTATAATGGAGACAGGGCTCGTAAAGAGGTTTTAGTAGACTATGGATTTAGACTTCCTAGTGCTTTAGATAATAGACCATTAAAGTTTAACGAGTTTGAAGAAAAAATAAATCAAGTAATATATGTTTCTGCAACTCCAGGGGACTATGAGCTATCACATTCACCAAAACCAGTTGAACAGTTAATTAGACCAACAGGACTACTCGACCCAGAAATAGAAGTACATTCAACTAAAAATCAAATAGACGACTTAGTAGAAGAGATAAATAAACGTATAGAAAAGAAAGAGAAAGTTTTAGTAACAACACTCACTATTAGAATGTCAGAAGAGTTAACAGAATACTTAAAAGGATTAGATATAAAAGTTGCTTATCTACACTCAGAAATAAAGTCACTAGAAAGACTTAAAATAATAAGTGATTTAAGAAAAGGTAAATATGATGTATTAGTTGGAATAAACTTACTTAGAGAGGGATTAGATATTCCAGAAGTTAGTTTAGTTGCTATAATGGATGCAGATAAACAAGGTTTCTTAAGAAGCGAGAGAAGTTTAATACAAACAATAGGTAGAGCTGCTAGAAATGCAAATGGTAAAGTTATAATGTATGCAGATGAGATTAGTGAATCTATGGATATAGCAATAAAAGAGACAAATAGAAGACGTGAGATACAAGAAAATTATAATAGAACACATGGAATCACACCAAAGACAATAATTAAAGAAATATCTGATGTAGTATCTAATGAAATAGATGAAGTGTCAAGTAAGGAACCTGAAAAGATGTCTAAGGCTGATAAGGCAAAAATGATGATAAGAATTGAAAATGAGATGAAAGAAGCTGCTAAAAACCTAGATTTTGAAAGGGCTATGGAACTTAGAGATATTTTATTTGAATTAAAAAGCGAATAGGTATATAATTAAATAGGTGATATGATGAAAATAAATAAATACTTAGATTGGTTTATACATATGGTAGGTTATACTTTAGTATTAATTTTAGTATCTGTAATATTTAAAAAGACTGTTGTAATAGATAATTCGTATTACGGTCTTTGGGGACTTATTGCAGTTATTATAATATTTATACTAAATAGAACTATAAAGCCATTATTAGTATGGATGACACTTCCTTTAACCGCCCTTACACTAGGACTATTTTATCCATTAATAAATATATTAATATTAAAAATTACTGATTTTATTTTAATGGACCACTTTGACATACACGGAACAGTAATATTATTCTTAGTATCAATAGTAATATCTATTATGAATGCATTTATGGATAATGTTATAATAGATACATTACTTAAAGGGAGAAAGAAATGAGTCCTATACTATTAGATTTAGGCTTTTTAGAGATTAGATGGTATTCAGTATTAGTACTTACAGGATTTGTAATAGGATATTTCTTAGTTGTATCAGGAGCAAAGAAAAAAGGTATACCAGTATCAGTAATATCTGATATGTGTTTCTACTTAGTAATTGTAAGTATAATAGGTGCAAGGTTATATTACTGTTTATTTAAGTATCAAGACTATACTAATATTATAGATATATTTAAAGTATGGGAAGGTGGTCTTGCAATACACGGTGGAGTTATTGCAGGAGTAATATTTATATATTTCTACTCTAAGAGAAAAAACTTAAAATTACTTGAACTATTAGATATTTTCGCACCTGCTTTAGTCTTAGGACAGGCAATAGGTAGGTGGGGGAATTTCTTTAATCAAGAAGCATACGGAAAAGTAATAGATGTTGGAGTATTAAAAAATTTCCATCTACCACAGTTTATAATAGATGGAATGTACATAAAAGAATTAGGAGTGTATGATTATAGGACACCTACATTTTTAATAGAATCACTAAGTTGTATAGTTATATTTATAATTCTTATGATTATTAGAAATAGAAAGTTTATAAAAGATGGTCAAGTAGTATCCATATATTTATTCCTATATGGAATAGAAAGATTCTTTGTAGAAGGACTAAGAACAGATAGTTTAATGTTCTTTAACTTAAGAATTGCTCAAATAGTATCAATATTGATGGTTTTACTTGGTATATACTTATTTATAAGACCATATATAAGAGGTAGTTATGATAAACAAAAAGTGGGACATAGTCCTAAAAGATGAATTTAAAAAAGATTATTTTAGAAATCTAGGAATATTTGTTAAAAGTGAATATAAGACTAAGACAATATTCCCACCATATCAAAATATATTTGATGCTTTAAGATTTACTGATTATGATGAGGTTAAAGTTGTAATACTAGGACAGGACCCATATCATGGATTAGGCGAGGCACACGGACTTTCATTTTCAGTTAAAGAAGGCGTTGCTATGCCACCATCTCTTCAAAATATATTTAAGGAATTATATAATGACTTAGGTATTAAAAGAACTAAAAGTGATTTAACTGATTGGGCAAAAGAAGGAGTACTTTTGTTAAACTCAATAATGACAGTAGTTAAAGATAGACCTCTATCACATAAGGATAAAGGTTGGGAAATATTTACGGATACTATAATATCTAAATTAAATGATAGAGAGGATCCGGTAATATTTGTACTTTGGGGAAGTTTCGCACGCAGTAAAAAAGAACTCATTACGAATTCTAGACATAAAATAATAGAAAGTGTACATCCATCCCCACTATCTGCAAATAGAGGTTTCTTTGGAAGTAAACCGTTTAGTAAGATTAATAAATATTTGACTGATATGAATAAAGAAGAAATAAAGTGGTAATATTTCTTCTTTTAGTTTAATCTAGATTTAATATTTTTTGCAAAGTTCATATATATTTCTTTTTTGTTTTCACATTTACTTATAAATAACATAGGGTCAATTAATTCCGTTTCAAGTAGTAAATATTCATTATTGTATTTTACAAAGTCTAATCTTAAATATAAATAGTTTTTATATTCATCAATAGATTCTATTTTACTACCTATATCTATTAATTCTTGAATAGGCTCTATTTCCTTTACTTCAGTATTGCTATCTAAAATTCCGGGATGTCTTAATACTGTATGTGAGAGTTTATGATTAAAATAAATTAGTGAATATTCTCCATCTTTAATACTAGGTATAAAAGGCTCTATCATAATCTTACTTTTAAAATTACTTAAATCTATATTATTTATATTGTCTTTGTTTAATATATAGGTATTCTTTCCACTTTCAGATATACTAGGCTTAACAACTAATTTATCGTAATCTTTAAAGTTATCATTCCAAATTTTTTCTATATTAGCCTTATTATCAGTAAATACAGTTTCTATATGTTTAATGTTATATTTATCCATGAGTTTATATTGAGACTCTTTATCTATATTATTTATTATTAAATCTTTATCATTAAAAATAGGTATATTTACTTTATCAAGCCATTTTTTGAACTCATCTAAATTTTCTTGAAAGTCCCATATACTTCTTATAATTAAAGCATCATATTTATTTAAGTCGATACTATTCCAAGAGACTATATCTGATGAAATATTGTTTTTATATAAGTAGTATTGTAGTTCTATATCCTCATTTATTTTATTTGCATATTTAAAGCAAGATACGATTGCTATATGTTTATCACATTTCTTAATACTAGAAAGTTTATTTCTAATAAGTTTAAGCTTTAATTTTGCTTTTCTAAGTCTTTTATACATACATATTCTCCATTTAAAGATTTTTGTAATTGGATAAAGTTATCAATTAAATCAGGTATAGCAATTGCAAAGTTAAATCTACCTATCATCTCATCTTCATAAGGCCATGACATGTTTTGTCCCATTATAGTTTTAAATTTGCTCTTTTTATATAGATACTTAACTAGGTCAGTCTCATTTTTGATAATGTCTCCATCGTATGATTTATTTTTTAAATCAGTAAAGTCTACAACTATAAAGAATCCAGACTCAGGATATGTATTTTTTCTAACCTTTAATCCCGGAACTCCATTTAGTAATATGTCTCTTAACTTTTCATCTTTTACATGTTTTTTCATATCTTTAACAATTCTTTTTTTATTGTTTTCTACTTTGTCTATACCCTCTATTAGAGCAACGACAAAGTCTAATTGATATTTATACATATCTATTAATTTTTTAAAATATTTTTTAGCTTGTTTATATCTTCTTTTAGTTCCGTTGAACGCACCAGCTAAAGCTTGTACTTGGAATACTGGAAGTGAATCCATAGTTGCAAATATCTTCTCACCAACACCCTTACAAATAGGTGCGGGAGCCACTATCGCACCAGCTCTTATACCTGCAAGTCCATATGATTTAGATAATCCAAATAGAGTAATAGTATTGTTAAAGTATTTTGGAATAGACGCCATAGGAACTGCTTTATCATCTAAGTCAAAAGTTAAATCTCTATATATCATATCATCTATTACAAATACACCTTTTTCAAGACATACATCACCAATACCTTTTAGTATGTCTATATTTTTATAGTTTACTACTTTTCCTAGCGGGTTATGTGGATTCATGTGTAAGAAAGCTTTTACTCTAGGTATATAGTCAAGTTTACCTTCCCATTTTTTCTTTAACATATCGTTTACTTCATCTATTTTTTTAGAGAGTAACTTTGGATTGACATAGAAGTCATCTTCTTCTCTTAAAGGAAGTACTTCAACTCTACCATTCATTCTTTCTGGGTCAACTGCAAATAATCCATAGTTAGGGCCAGTCATTATAACTACATCTTCATCTTTTAATATAGTATCAAGTATCATATTAAATGCATGAGTAGTAGAACATGAGAATATAACATTTTCGATACCAATACCGTCGTATCCATCTTCTTTAGTCTCTTTAAATCCCTCTTTAATAAGATAGTTTACAAAGTGCCCTCTTGCTTTAACATGTCCTTCTATACTAGGATATCTAAATAGGTATTTACTAAATAGTATTCTTGTTATATATTCCTTTGCCATAGGGAAAGGTTTATAGTCGATTGGATTACCAGTTCTTACTGTATATATTTCTTGAACAGGGATAAAGTTTTCCTCATCATAAATATCCAAATCTTGATTTAATAAGTAAAATCCCTTTTCAATTTTCTTTATAGCAGGGTAGAATTCTTTTTCATCTCTTCTTTTACCAAACTGACTATATTTATTTAAGTATGCAGGATTTTCATCAATAAACTCTTTAAGAGCAGGAGAAGCATTTTCCTTGTTAAATTCACTACTATGTATCTCGATATTTTCTCCTAAACACTGCTTTATAAGTCTTTTAAGCATTTTTATTCACCAAAAGAATTATATCATATAAATTAAAACAAGTAAACGAAAAAATAAAGGTAGTAATTTGTAGGGTATTGTAAAAAAAACAAGTAAACTTTTACTTATTTTCTTATCAATTTGTAAATTTTAATTAATATTGGATAGAATATTTTAATAGGATAGTAAATTTTTGATATAGGAAGGTCATATTCACCAATAAATTCCATAATTCTTCCGTTAAACTTTTGTTTAAAGGATGTAAGTCTATCATCGAGTGTGCCTTCAACGCCTCCTAAATTACAATAAAGACAGTTGTTATTCATAGAATATTTAATCATTTCATATATTAAACCATCTGATATATGAAGTTTATTTAAAAGAACATTATTTCCTCCATATACGTATTCACTTGTTCTAACACCCACTTTATTTTGAGGAAGTAATAATAGTCCTGTTGAAAGTGTTAGAGTTGAACCAAGTTCTTCTTTTATCTTTTCCACTTCTATAATTTCTTCACTATTATTATTTTCTTTTAAAAACTCTAAATATTTATCCAAATCTACATTACCAAAAAACATGAGTGCTCTATCTTTATAGTTGTTTAAAATTTTAACGAAGTATTCTTTATTTCTTAAATTTATATTTTGTCTTTTCTCAGTTATTTTTAGTAGTTCAACTAATCTATCCACATCTTTTATATCGTTAGATACCTCATAAGTAACTCCTCTTTTTTTATGAAAGTCACCTAAGTATGATTTAACTCTTTTATATTTTTTTAATAGTTCTTCTTCGGTTAATATATTAGAATCTTTATCACATATAGCAGCAAATACGTTATATTGCGGTTGAAGATTCTTGTGCATATTCTTCTTCACACCACCATATTTATATCCTAATTTTATAAGATTATTATGTTTTATCTCATGGTCTTTAGAGTAGATGTGTTCTACCTCCTCATCTTTAAAACTGTTGTCACTTAAACAAAAATTAGGATCTATTTTAACAACATATGCTTTATTTTCTTTAGCAAGTTTTTTAATATTTTCAGTCATTGCTTTTAAATCTTCAAAGTTAGTAAAATCTATTAAATAACCTCTAGGAATATAGAATAGTTTAATGTTTTTAAATACTTTTTTAACGAGTATTAAACAAACTCCAACAAGTTTTTCATCTTTATACAAACCGCAGTGAAAGGAAGCCCAATTATCTTTTACATTTGCCCAGTTATATTCCTGCATAAAACTTGCCATAGGATAATTTTCAATAAATTTATCATACCCTTCTTTTTTTAAATCACTTGTAAATATATACATCTTATCCCAACTTTCCTTTTTTATTATACCCTAAACAAGTTTTTTTTACAACTGATAAAAAAACACCTAATTCAACAAGAAATGGTGTTTCCCAAATATAGAATAGAGATTCACCTAACCTTAGAAATCAAGTGTATCTCTTTTTTATTATATGAAGTTTACTTCACTAAATATATTATAGTATTATGCATATAATTCACTTGTTAAAAACACTAAAAGATAGTATAATACTAATATAGAAGTAGCGTAAATATTACAATGTGTGACAAAATAAAGTAAAAGGAATGGTTTATTGGTATGGACTATAAAATAGAATTAGAAAAAATAAAAAATGAATTTGAAAATAGTTTTAATTTTTATGTATTAAAAAACAACTATGGCTTTAGTGGTGTAGCAAAAGAATTTTTAGATGAATATAAGAGTATAAAAAACAATATGTGGTACGACGATGTGAATAAATATAAAAAACTAAAAGAACATTTAGATAAGATTAATGATGTAACTTTATTAGTTATGCAAGATATAAAAAAGATAAATTCATTATGGGAGCCAGATTTTGAGAGTTTAAAAGGTAATACAACTTTTTATGAGGCTGATTTGTCAAAAAGGTGTAAAGCAGTTTGCGATTCTTTAAAAGAATTGTTTGAAAATGCTAGTATAAGGAAACAACTTACAAATGCTAATCTATATAACTTATATGTAAGTTATTATCAAATTTCAAATGCAGCAAGAAATAGAACATTAACTAATGATATGTTAATAGAAATAGAACATAAATTTAAAAATATTACAGATATGGTTTGGAATAATTCAATTACTAATCCTAAAAATTATGTTCCGGGAGAACCTTTTATGTTTATTGTTCATAATTTTTCAAAAACAATTGTAACTAATTCAACTAAAATAAATGAACAGTCAGGAAGAAACGGGAGAATTTCAACATCTTTAATTACTGATAAGGAAATGGGCGTTTTCGGGAATAACAAATATGGATTTGTATATTCAGATATATCTAAAATAGTAACAGCAGGAAAAAGAGATTTATATAGTTATGAAACAGAAAAAGAAGGAAAATTTATGCAAAACTCTGATAATTCTTCTTTAATAACACCTCAAGAAATAGAAGCGTATTGCGTAAATAAATGTGTTGAAGAAAACGGACAAACATTAATCAGTGATAGTAGTAATATTTATAATGAGATTTTACTAAATTCAGAAGGGTTAAGTCCGAGTGCGGTATATTGTATAACATTTGGTGAGAAAGATTTAAGTGATGATTATAGAAATGCAAAAGCACTAGCAGAAAATGTAGGTCTACCATTAATAGAAATAGACATATCTTTATATAGAACAAAAAATAATCAAGGTACATATTTAACTGATAGAGATCCTTTAACGCCAAAAGAACAATCAATTTTTGTAGAAAATTTTTTGAAACAATATTATAGTAATAGAGGAATTAATCTTGAATTGTCGCAAAGATTTATTGAATCCGATATTAATTTATATAAAAATATTATCATTGATTTATTTTTAGTGGCTAAAAGAAATGGTATAGAGATTAATAAAGACAGTTTGTTTGATGAATTTACAAAAAGAAAAGAAAATCAAAAAAATAAAGCAGATAAATTTAATGAATACACAGGTGAATCAAAGCAGATAATTAAAGCAGTTAAAAATTTGAATGAATCACTAACTACTTGTAGTGATGAGGAGGTAAGAAAACAAATAGAGCAGGAATTATCACAGTTAGTATCAAGATTAAAATCTTTAAATAAACTTGCAAAAAATTCATCTGATTTAGGATTATCAAACGAAAATTCAATATATCAAAGTAATAAATTATCAGATGAAATAATGGAAACATTTAATCCATATATAACAGAAAGTATTACTATCGGTGATGAAAAGATAGATGTAATACTTGGATATAAATTAGCAGAAGAAATAGAAGAAGAAAAAAATAAAATGTTTGAAAGTTTAAAGGATAAAACTAATATTGATGAAAGAATAAATCACGCAAAAAAGGTGATAGAAACAAAATGTGATGGTTATAAAGCGAATTCGTTGCAATCACACATGCAACTTTATGAAAGAAAACGTGAAGATTTGGACATGGCAGTTGATAAAAGTCAAAACTATTTAGATATAGCAACACTAGATAAAAAAACAAGTGAACAAGAACAGTTATTTCAAACAGAGCAACAATTAAATGTTGAATTATCTAATACACAAGAAAATTTAGATTTGTTAAGGTATGCAGATACTATTAAACACGTAGAAGAATTAAAAAAGAAAAGTGAGACTAAAATAGCAAATTTAAATAGTGATATTAAAAGATGTGAAGAAAGTATTAGAGAGTTAAATAGTACTAAAACAGACCTACAATATGAAAAGTCTAAACTCGAAAAAGGTTTTATGGCAAAGATTATTAATTCTGAAAAAATTAATGAATTAGAAAGAAGAATACAAGAAATTGAATTCCAAGTAGAAAAGTTAGAACGTACTATAGACATTAGTAAGACATCTATACAAAGTGAACAAGAGATAGTATCTTCTATGATGGATAATAATTCTATTTTAAAAGATTTAAAAGAAAAAGGATTAACATTAGAGTCTGCCTTAAAAAAGATTTCTAATATAGAACCCAATAGTGACCAATTATTCCATCAACAAACGGTTTTAGAATCAAAATTGTCTGTTGTAGAAAATCAATTAAAAAATGTGAACGCAGATTATGAAAAATTTCAAGAAGATAAGAAAGTGTTAGAAGAAAAGAAACAACAAGTTGGAATACATCCAGAAAATAAAAATATAGTTCAAGATGAACAAGCTGATGAAATAGAGGAAACAATTAAGTCAATGTAGTAATGGTTAAACTATAAAAGTTTGGTGTATGCTACTAAAAATTTAAATATAGATACTTAAAAAGATAGGGGTGTTATATGCAAAACAGAAATATAGATTTCATTTTAAATAATTATTATAGTGAGGGATATGTTGAAGATGAAAGATTAACTCGTGATAAAATGCATTATATCGAATTTATTACAACTACAACATATATTGATAAATATCTAAAAAAAGGAGATAGAATATTAGAAGTGGGTGCAGGGACCGGCATGTATTCATTATATTATGCTGATAAAGGATATCAGGTTGACGCATTAGAATTAGTTAAAGCAAATCTTGATATAATGAAAAGTAAAATAAAAGATAATATGAATATAAATGCTAAGCAAGGTAATGCACTAGATTTATCTATTTATGATGATAATACTTTTGATGTTACACTCGTTTTAGGACCACTATATCATTTATTTAAAAAAGATGAAGAAGAGACAGCAATTAAAGAAGCAATAAGAGTTACTAAACCCGGTGGGAAAATATTGATTGCATTTATATTATTTGATTTAACCATGTTAACTTGGGGATTTCAGGATAAAAACATATATGATAATTATGGAGAAAATAAACAAGTTTCGTTAAATTTTAAACCTAATAATTCAGAAGATTTGATATTTAATATGAGATATTTTAATGAAGTAAAAGCGCTTATAAATAAATTTGATGTTAAAAGTATTTGTTATGTAGCAACAGATGGTATTGGAAGACTGATGAAAGATGTTATTAATAATATGACAGATGAAGAGTATAAAATGTTTGTTAAATATCATTTATCAATATGTGAAAGAGAAGATTTGATAGGATACAGTGGACATATTTTATCCGTTTTAGAAAAGTAATATTATACTGTTATTTGAAAAGGATATCGTACTAATTAGCCATATCCTTTTTTCTTTATCATTCACTTGTTAAAAATACTAAAAGATAGTATAATACTAATATAGAGGTGACACATGAAGAAGAATACTTTAATGGAGGGTGCGATTATTGCAACTCTTGGAATAGTTATAGTAAAAGTAATAGGTTTATTATATGTAATACCTTTTAATGCAATAATTGGTGAACAAGGTGGCGCACTTTATGGATATGCCTATAATATCTATATGTTATTTTTATCCATATCCAGTGCAGGATTTCCTTTTGCAATCAGTAAATTAACTAGTGAATATAATGCTTTAGGATATAAAAAAGCAGTTAAAGATACTTATAATTTGTCTTTAAAAATAATATCAATTATATCAGTAGTTATATTTATTTTGTTATTCTTATTTGCTCCAAATATAGCAAAGTTAATAATAGGTAATGCAGAAGGTGGCAATTCTATATCAGATATAGCCTTTGTAATTAGAATGGTCTCACTTGCAATCTTAGTAGTACCTTTTCTTAGTGTTACTAAAGGATTTTTACAGGGACATAAGTATATCGCACCAACAAGTGTGAGTCAGATAATAGAACAAATAGTAAGAGTTATTGTAATACTTCTTGGAAGTTTCCTAGCTCTTAAAGTATTCAATACAGATTTAAAAACAGCAGTAGGTATTGCTGTAAGTGGTGCGTTCTTTGGTGGGGTATTTGCTTATATCTACTTGAAAATAAAGATAAGAAAGTCTAAATTACTTCAAAAAGAAGATGTAAAAGATGAAAAAGTTATAACAAAAAAAGAGATAATAAAGAAAATATTTGCATATTCAATACCATTTATAATAATAAGTTTAATATATAATCTTTATATAAGTGTGGATATGGTTTTAGTATCTAGGACTATGAGTGATATACTAAAACTACCTATTAGTACAGTAGAATCAGTAGTTAGTATATTTACAACTTGGGGAGTAAAACTAAATAATATATTACTTGCAATTATAACAGGTTTAACAACAAGTTTAATACCTAATATAGTTTCAAGTTTTACAAAAGGTAATATGAAAGATGTAGATAACAAATTTAATAAATCATTACAGTATGTATTGTTTATACTTGTTCCATGTACACTTTTCTTATCATTCCTATCTGAACCGGTTTGGACATTATTCTATGGTGAGAGTACATATGGTCCAATAGTTTATAAAGTATTCGTATTCTCAGCCCTATTTGGAGGCTTCTATTCAATAGTTGTAAACACTCTTCAAGGACTAAGTAAATATAAATTAGTAATAACGACTGTTTTAATAGGTTTATTCTTAAATACAGTACTAGATGTACCTATGATGTTACTTGTAAATAAATTAGGTTATGAAGTAAGTTATGGTGCGGTACTTGCGTCTTTAATAGGATACGGAATATCAGTTATAATATCTTTAGTAGTGCTTCATAAAAAGTATAAATTTAACTTTAAAGATACTAAAAAAAGATTGCCTGGTTATGTTATATCATGGCTTGCATTTGAGTTAGTTATAGTAGTATTAAAACTATTTGTACCAACAAACTTAGATAATAGATTATTACAAATACCTATACTTGCTTTATTTGGAATACTAAGTTTTGGTATATATATAGCAATTAATTACTTTAATGGTAATTTAGGCGCACTATTTAATATAAAGAAAGGAAAGAATTATGAAAATAGGAATAGCTAGTGATCATAGAGGATATGACATGAAACAAAAATTGACAGAATATTTAAGGAGTAAAGCATATAATGTAATTGATTATGGTACTAATTCTAAAGAAAGAGTAGATTATACCAAATATGGATTTTTATTAGGTGAGAAAGTTGCAAGTAAAGAAGTAGATTATGGTATTGCAATATGCGGTAGTGCGATTGGAATATCTATTGCTTGTAATAAAGTTAAAGGTGTTAGATGTGGTAAGATAAATACTAAAGAAGAAGCAATACACGGTAAAGAAAAAGATTTTGTAAATATTATTGCTATTTCAGGAGAAGCACCCCTAGAAGATAATAAAGATATAGTTGATGCATTTTTAACTACTAAAGAAAACTTAACTGACCCAGCCTATAAAAAGAGAATTGATGATATAATGGAATATGAAAATGATTAAAGCACTAATTTATATAATAACTCTCATTTTAACTATATGGGCACTTGATGGGGTAGACTTAAATAAGATTTTTAAACAGTCAAGAATATATCAAGCACGTATAATCTATCTATTTATAGCAATATCGCTATCTTATTTAGTAACTAATTTCTTATATGATTTTTGTTTAAACTTTCAAATAGTAAAGTAGTATGTTTTTTAAGGAGATGGTATCTTGATTAAAAAAATACTACTTTTTTCATTGCTAATTATCATAATCCCTTTTATAGTGGTTACGATATTTATTAGAGATGATGAGATAACTTTTAACTTTTCTAGTAACAGTTTAGTTAGAGTATATAGAGAAGATACTAAAGTTATAGATGAAGTTCCTATCGAAGATTATGTAGTTGGGGTTCTTGCAGGGGAAATGCCTGTTGAATTTAGTTTGGAGGCTTTAAAAGCACAAGCCGTTGCGGCAAGGTCATATGTAATGATACAAATGGAAAGGAATATAAAAAAAGATTACGATGTAGTAGATACAGTTGCTAATCAGGTTTATTTAGATAGGGAACACCTGCAGTCAGTATGGAAGGAATCTTATACAGATAACATAAACAAAATAAAAAAAGCAGTATTAGGAACTAAAGGAGAATACATATCTTATAATGGTAAAGTAGCAGAGGCGCTTTTCTTTTCAACCTCACCCGGAGTAACTGAAAATAGCGAAGATGTCTTTCAAAGTAAAGTTGAATACTTAAGAAGTGTGGAAAGCCCTTGGGATGAAATATCTCCTGCATACACTACAAATAAAACATATACACTTGAAGAATTTTATAGACTATTAAATTTAGCTTATAGTGATAATTTAAATATATCGATAACATCAAAAACATCTACAGGTAGAGTAAAAAAAATAAAAATAAATGAAAAAGAATTTACTGGTGGTGAGGTAATGAGTTTACTATCACTTAAGTCAACTTTTTTTGAAATAACAAAAGAAGACAGTAAAATAATAATAAAAAATAAAGGATATGGACACGGCGTTGGAATGAGTCAGTACGGCGCCGAGGGAATGTCTCAGGCAGGATATACCTATCAAGATATTTTAAAACATTACTATACAGGTATTGAAATAAAAAAATTTTAAAAAATAGTATAAAAATTAACAATTTTGTTCACACTTAAAAATGAGGTGAATAAAATGAAAAGACAGTTAAAAAAGTCAGTTGTATACGCACTATATGGAATATCATTTATGTTACTAGTTGGAGGAATTGCTTTACTTGGATTTGCAACGAGAGGTAGTGGTAAAGATAAATACTCTTATGTATCAAAAGGAATACTTGACTATGAAGAAAAAGTACCAGTAGTAAGTCCTAGTAGTAAAATAAATAGACCATATACAGATACAGGAATAAGTATAGTAAAGAGTTTCTACGACTATCAAGCAGAGGCTAAAGAGCAAGAAAAATCACTTATATATTATGAGGGGGCATATATGCAAAGTAGTGGTGTTTCATACTCTAGGGAAAGTGCTTTTGATGTAGTTGCTATACTAGATGGTAAGGTAGTAGAAGTAAAAGAAGATGAAACTTTAGGTAATGTTATAACTATAGAACACGAAAATGGAATAACTAGTGTATATCAAAGTGTTAGTGACATAACTGTAAAACAAAACGATGAAGTTACAAGTGGACAGATAATTGCTAAAAGTGCGACATCTAATATATCAACTGAATTAGGAAATCATTTATATTTTGAATTAATAGTAAATGGACTTTGTGTTAATCCAGAAAATTATTATGATAAGTTAGTTAATGAATTATAGGGAGTTTAAAATCCCTTTTTATGTATAAACACTAAAGCGAAATTATATAATTTACTAAAGGGGTGTTTAATGAATTCATTGATTACTAAAAGAGTTATAGATGAAGCAAATTATATGCTTGAAACTAAAAATACTATAAGAGAGATTGCTAAAGTATTTAATGTTTCAAAAAGTACTGTACATAAGGATTTACACGAGCGTTTATCTAGTATAAATCTTGAACTTTATAATAAAATAGATAGTATTTTAAAATATCACATAGACGTTAGACATATAAGAGGTGGAGAGTCTACTAAAAAAAAGTATGAAAAGTTAGTATAGATAATTAATTTATGGTAAATTATGGTATAATATAAATAGAAAAGGGTGATAACGTGTTTGCTAAGGATATAGGTATAGATTTAGGTACTGCTAATGTACTAATATATGTAAAAGGAGAAGGAATTGTTTTAAATGAACCGAGTATAGTTGCGATTGATTCTGAGACTAAAAAAATTCTTGCAGTAGGAAAACAAGCAAGAGAAATGCTAGGTAGAACTCCGGGAACAGTACAAGCGATAAGACCACTTAAAGATGGTGTTATTGCAGACTTTGAAGTAACAGAGATGATGCTTAATAGTTTTATAAGAAAAATAAATGGTAAAAGTTTCTTATCTAGACCTAGAATACTTATTTGTTGCCCATCTAATATTACTCAAGTTGAAAAGAATGCTATAAAAGAGGCTGCAGAAAGAACTGGTGCAAGAAAGGTATACTTAGAACAAGAGCCTAAAGTTGCTGCAATTGGAGCTGGACTTGATATATCTAGGCCAAGTGGTAATATGGTTATAGATATTGGTGGTGGGACTACTGATATTGCAATACTTTCACTAGGTGATATAGTAACTAGTCAGTCTATTAAAGTAGCAGGAAATACTTTTGATAATGATATAATTAAATATATAAAAGATAAATATAAACTTTTAATAGGTGATAGAACTGCTGAGGATATAAAACTAGAAATAGGCTCAGTATATCCAGAAGGAAGAAACGATAAAATGGAAGTAAAGGGTAGAGATTTAGTTACAGGACTTCCACATACAATCACACTTTGTAGTGAAGAAGTAGAAGAGGCACTAAGAGAAAGTGTTTATACTATAATACATTCTACTAAGAGTGTTTTAGAGCAAACCCCACCAGAGTTATCAGCAGATATTATTGATAAAGGAATAATAATAACAGGCGGAGGAGCTTTAATACACGGATTTGATAAATTATTAGCTCATGAATTAAAGGTTCCCGTATTTGTTGCAGAAAGTCCTCTTACTTGCGTAGTAGAAGGAACTGGAATACTTTTAGATAATATACATTTACTAGAAAATAAGTGAAAGCTTATTTTTTTGTAATCATAATAAATAAGTATAATATATTATAATGTAGGTTATTATAATTAGACAAAAATAATTGACAAAATTTTAATTCTTAGATATAATTTAGTTGTTGATAGTGAGGGAAGGAGTGAGTTTATGGAAAATCAAAAGAATGGTTCTAATGTAGGCGGAATTGTAAGTTTAGTATGCGGTATTCTTTCAATCGTTACATTCTGGGTTCCTTGGTTTAACCTTGTTTCTTTAGTACTTGGTATCGTAGGAATCATATTTGGTGTTAAAGGACGTAAAACTGCACCTGCTGGAAAAACTGGTATGGCTACTGCAGGATTTGTACTTGCTATAATCGGTACAGTATTTAGCGGAATCGGTTTCGTTTCTTGCACAATATGTGCTAGTTGTACTGCATGTGCTGCAGCTTCTGCGCCAACATATTATTAATAAAAGGTCGAAAGACTTTTTATTTTTCTTTAAAAATGTTATAATGAGTTAGGTGATTAAAGTGATACCAAATATTAATATAAATGGAAAAATTATTACGCCTTATATAATAATGGCTTTAATAGGTGGATTTACAGCAGGTTTATTTGCTTGCTACCTAACTAAAAAGAAAAAGAAAGATGTAAATGATACTATAATATTACTTTTAATAGCGATATTAGGTGTATTTATAGGTGGACATCTACTTTATGGAATAACTAATATGAATAGATTAGTTTATATGATTACTCATTTTACTAGATTAAAAGGATTTGACGGTTTTATAACTGAAATGGGTATGATATTCGGTGGTCAAGTATTTTATGGAGGACTTATCGGAGGATTAATTGCAAGTTACATCTATATATCAAAAAAGAAACTAGATAAGAAATTTTATTTTGATATAGGAGCAGTTATAATACCTCTATTTCATGCTTTCGCGCGTATTGGTTGTTTCTTATCAGGATGTTGTTATGGAATAGAAAGTGATATAGGATTTACATATAAGTATTCACTTATAGAATCAGCAAATCATGTCAATAGATTTCCAGTACAATTAGTAGAATCTGGATATAATCTACTTATATTTATCTTTATATACGCACTATATAAAAAAGATATGTTAAAAGGGAAACTAATTTATTTATACTTTGTAATGTATAGTTTTGTAAGATTTATATTAGAGTTTATTAGAGGAGATGAGTATAGGGGATTCTTGTTTGGACTTTCTACTTCTCAAATAATTAGTATAGGGCTATTTATAATAGGTATTGTAATGCTTATTAAACCAAAAAAAATATCAAATGAATGATATTTTTTATTTTTTTGTATTTTTTTCTATATTACTTATCATAGTTAATAATTCATAAACTAGTCGTAGCGCAACGTTTCCACCTAGTAAAAGTTTAAAGAATTGTGCGACATCTGTTGTTATGAATACAAATGAATAAAGAGTTATAAAAATAGCAAATATAGGATAAGTAAACTTTAATATCTCATCTAGTCCAAATTTTTTGAAGCATAAGAAGTCTTTAACTTTTCCCATGAAACCTGCAGGTTTCTTTTTATTTCTTAGGAAAGTAAAATATAAAGTTATACCTCCTCCAAGTGCTAAAACCATTGCAACAATAGTCCAGATTAATCCAAAATTGATATGAGCAAATGGATTAAAATAATTGCTAACTTCATTTCCTAGATTCATAATATCCCTCCTTAAATGAATTATAGCACTTATTTAAAAAAAAATAAATATTTAGTAAATAAAATCTAAATATTTATTTAAGTATATGATTATTATTTCTTTTTAGTATTATCTTGATATTTCTCTAAATAATAATCTCTAAGTTCTTTAAATCTATTGAAATGAACGACTTCTCTTTGTCTTAAAAAGGAAAGTGGAGCAAGTAAGTCTTGGTCGTTTGTCAAATCCATTAAGTGTTCATAAGTCGCACGAGCCCTTTGTTCTGCAGCCATATCACTTGTAAGGTCAGCATTCCAGTCTCCTGAGGCTTCTATATAAGCTGAAGTAAAAGGTACTCCAAATGCGTCTACTGGGAATAGTGCATGGTCGTGCTCGACATATTGAGGTGTAAGTCCAGCCTCCATTAATTCTTTAGGTGTTGCGCCTTTCATTAATTGGTATACCATAGTTGCAATCATCTCAACGTGTGCGAGTTCCTCTGTTCCTATATCGTTAAGTAGAGCATAACCTTTTTCATCAGGCATAGTATATCTTTGATTTAGATATCTCATAGACGCAGAGAACTCTCCGTCGGGTCCACCATATTGCGCTAATAAGGCTTTAGCCATTCTTAAATCTTTATTTTTAATATTTATAGGATATTCTAATTTTTTTTCATATTTCCACATAAGAACCTCCTAATTATCCCATGGCCAAGGCATATCGTCCCAGCTCCATGGATATGAAGATAGTGCTTCACTATTTAAAGTAATAGGACCAAATTTTGCTTCATATTCCTTTAACATACTTTCTTTTTCTTTTCTATATTGATTAAATAAATTAATCATATTTTTGTTGTCTGGATAAATATCCAAATAAAGATTTAAGTCTATCATTGCAAAACTTAAAGCGTCTATATAAGTTAAAAGTTCTGCTTGTTCGTTCATAGGCTTTATTTCATATGGCTCTTTTGACTTATATGGCTCATATAAGTTTTTAAATAAATTTCCTCTGATAAGTCCATTAAACGGATCATATAATTTAGATGAGTCTTGATCTAAAAAATTACTACTACCAGAGTTTGTTTTACTATACATATTTGAATTTAATTTAGAGTCTACGTCATAATTCATAGTTCCTACATTAAAAGGATACATAGACATCATGTTCATATCATACATATTCATATTCTCTTTAGTATAGTTTTTAAAATTAGGGTAATTATTCATATTTTCCTCCTCGCTTTATATTATGAAATAAAGATATTAGTGTATAGGTTAATGTCTAATTACATAAAAATTAAAAAAAGTATAGACAAATTGAAGAGAATTTGCTAAAATATATTGCGTAGTTGTTATGGCGAGTATGGTGAAGGGGTTAACACGGCGGATTGTGGTTCCGTTATGCTAGGGTTCGAATCCCTATACTCGCCCCATATTAATTAACGAAGCAGGTTATACTGCTTTTTAGTTTAGATTATAAAACGCTTATTTTACAATTAAATTAAATTATGTTATAATGAATTTGTGAGGTGCGATTATGAAAAATAAAGAGATTGATTCAAAATATGGAAAAATAAGCCATATAGGAAATGTAAGTAGAAGAAAATTTAAACTTAATAAAGTTGGAATTGCTGCAATGGCAGTAGCTGCTGGTATTTCTGTTGGTAGTTTTTTACTTGCAAAACATCTAGAAACTAGATTAATATCTGATGTTCCAGAAGATCAAATATGTATAACTGTAAAACATTTTGTCTCTTCGGATGATGATTTAGATGAAATTGCAAATATGTATTATTCAGATGATTGCAAAAATGTATATAATAATTTTGAAAATTATGAAAGAAGCATAAGAAAATTAGAAGAAAATAAGGGAAAAGTTTATGGTGATGATTTAGTTTCAGGAAATTTCGTCACTATTCCAGTAATAATTGATAAAGATAATCCATATTATGTTGAAATTTTAAAAATACAAGATCAAATAAAAGAAATTGAGGAAAATGAGTTTTGGGTAGATCACGTCACAGTTATTGGTGAAAGTTTATATAGTCTTGCAAGTTTAGCAAGCATAGATGAAGAGGAAATACTTAGCTATGTTGGAAAAATTAAAAGTGAAAATGCCGATAGAATGTATGGGGATTTTGTACCAACTAACGTAGTTTTTAAAATTATAAATCCTGAATTACGTGAACTTAAACAAAACTTAAGGGATTTAGAGGAACAATTAAGAGAATCATTAATTACTCAAGATACAAAAAGTAACTATAATAAATAGTTACTTTTTTGCTAAATATTTACAAGCGTTAAGTGCGGCTACAGTTCCATCACTACACGCAGTTGTTAGTTGCCTAATTTCTTTAACTCTAATATCTCCTGCAACAAATATACCATCTACATTTGTTTGACAGTCTTCATCTGCAATAATATAACCAGTTTCATTTGTTTTTACAATGTTGTTGCACATATCAGATACTGGAATATGTCCTATGGCAATAAATAAACCATCTACTTTAAGTTCTTTTTCTTCGTTTGTTTCATTATTTTTAATAGTAATACTTTCTAGTTTATCTTCGCCTTTAATATCGATAATATTAGTGTCTAATATAAATTCGACATTATCTTTTTTCTTTAGTTTATCTAAGTTTATAGATTCAATTCTAAAGTCTTTTTGCCTATATATGAGGTATAGTTTTTCTGCGATATTACTTAAATATAGTGCGTCATCTATTGCGCTATTGCCCCCGCCAGTGATTGCGACAACTTTATTTTTATAGAATGTTCCATCGCAAGTCGCACAGTATGATATACCTTTTCCAAGCAATTTATCTTCATTACTTAATCCAAGTTTTCTATTCTTTGAACCGGTTGCTATTATTACTGATTTTCCAATATAATTACTTTTAGACGTTTTTACTTCTTTTAAATCGCCTTTATCATAAATATCAATAACCTCTTCAAACTTAATTTCAGGACCAAGGCTTTTTGCCTGAGTGTAAAGTTTAGTCGCATAATCATATCCACTTATTTCTTCAAATCCGGGATAATTTTTAACCTTGTTTGCGTTTACTATTTGACCACCATATACTTCTTTTTCCAAAACCAATACTTTTTTTCTTGCAATACAGGCATATATACATGCAGTAAGTCCAGCAGGTCCCGCACCTACAATAATAATATCGTACATTATTTATCCTCCAAAAATATTTTTAAATCTTCTTCGCTTAAATATCCAATATTTCTTTTCTTTTCTTTTCCGTCTTCAAAGAGTATAGTCGTTGGAATAGACATAACCCCTAGATCTTTTGATACGTCATTAGTATCTTCGTCTACATTTAGTTTACAAAATTTAATATTGTCTGTTTCGCTTGCAACTCTTTCAAATACAGGTCCAAACATTTTACATGGACCACACCAAGGTGCCCAAAAATCTACAATAGTTTTTCCTTTACTACTTTTAACTTCTTCATCGAAGTTATTTTCAATGTTTATTATTTTCATATACATCCTCCACTATTTATATTTTACTAAAATATTAAATTAATTACAACAAAAATATTTACATTCTTCATTTCTTTTGTTAATATAGATGACACAGGTGATTTTATGAATTTCAGCTCTGATGAAAAATTGAAGGCTTTTTTGAAAAACGAATCTAAAAGACTAGGTATATCAATAACTAATACTTATACAACGTATTTTTCTAGGTTACTACTTGAGAGGATAAGTAAGCTAAGATATAAAGAGTTATATGTTAAAGGTAGTTTTTCTTTAATCACACACCTAAATCAAATGATTAGACCAGTAACTGACATTGATTTAGTATCTACGAGTTATCACAACCACCCTTTAATTGCCTTATATCAAGCAATGTATGATTCAAATGATGAGTTATATTATGAACTTACTGATATACCTAAGCAAACAAATACTGGTATTTATAAAATACATATAATCGCTATTTTTGGAAAAATTAAACATCCTATATCTATAGATTTTCAAGAATTATCTAGAACTATATATGAAAGGGATTATGAACGTGTCGAACCGATATTTAAAGGGGATAACTCGTTTTACATATATACTCCTTCGTTTGAGGAACACTTCGCAGAAAAGCTTTGTATTGCTATAGAAAGTAATAAAGAAGAAGTACTAAATACAAGGGTTAAAGATTTTTATGACATATATAGATTAAATGAAGGAAAATTTGATAAAGATAGGTTATTATATTTTTTCTTTAGAATGTTAAAAGATAGAGGTAAAACAGATGTAAATAATTTGTCTTGTGACTTTTTAAATGATGAATATATAAAAAGACATTTAAGTATGTGGGATTCAATGAGTAAAAAATATGAATTTTTGGATAAAAGTATTAAATTCGAAGAAGCTGTTTACTTAACTAAAGATATATTAGAAGAACAGATAAAAAATAAAGATAAAGCTAAATCTCTTAAAATTCGTTTAAGATAATTTAGCTTTTTTGTGTCAATAATTTTTGAAAATGTCTTAAAATTTTTTTAACATTAGCGGGAAAAATAACCCGTTTTTGTATTACTTTC
>CANQAT010000019.1 GCA_947588925.1 uncultured Bacilli bacterium
TTTACTAGCAAACTACTCATCCTAAACTAAAAATCATTTTCAGCACCTCCCTATATATATCATTCTACAAAACTTTCGAATTTCCTTTTTTTTCTCGAAAAAAGTTTAAAAAAAGTGAAAATTTCACAAAAAATACACAAAATTTTCACATTTCTAACAGGTTATAAAAAAGGAATAACTAAAATAGCTATTCCATTATTAATTATACTTGTATATTAATTAAGTATATTATTATCTTCTTTATATTTTTTACATACCTCATTTAAGTCTAAAACTAAATTATCTACAACATCAAAATCACTAACTCTAACACCAGAAGCATATATATGTCCCCCGCCATTATATTTAGACGCAATTTCATTTATAATTGGACCTCTTGATCTAATTGAACCTCTTATATTATTATTAACTTTATCATAAGCAAATACTGCCCATGCATACATGTTTTCAATGTATGTTAAATTATTTGACATATTTGAAGCTGTTGCAACATCAACTCCGTATTCATCTAATATATCTTGATCTAATTTAATATAACCAAATCCATCTTCAGTTAAAGTTAGATTATCTATAATATAACTTTGAAACCTTAAATCGTGAAGAGATCTTAAATACATATTTTCATATAAACTTGTAAAATCTAAGTTAGTTTCTTTAATCATATAAGATACTAAATCAAAAGTCTTATATGTAGTGTAATAGTACAAAAATCTATTAGTATCTCCAACTATTCCAATAAATAATTTTTCTGCAGCTTCCCTATTTAGCTTTAACTTAGTATTCTTAATTAGTTCTACAATTAATTGTGAAGCACTACTAGCTTTATCATCTATATATTCAATATCTGCATATCTTTCTATAAATGGGTGATGGTCTATTTTTATTTTATATTCAAATCTATTTACATCAACTCCATCTACCCTTTTTATATCTGGCGTATCAAGTACAATTAAAAGTGAATTTTCATACATATCTTCTGTAAATTTATCTAATTCACCTATATATTTATGTCTTGCAGCTGGAGTTCCTACTACATATACATTTTTTTTAGGAAATGTATTTAGTATTGCTTCTTTTAATCCTAGTGTACTACCTAGTGCGTCCGGATCAGCTCCAATATGTCTTGCTACTACGATTTTATCATATTTCTTTATTACTTTATAAATCTCTTTAAATATATTCATTTGACACCTACAATCTAAATTAATTATACACTATTTTTACTTAAAGTCAATAAAATGAGATATTATAAATATCCCATTATTTTACTAATTCATAAGTATCTTCTACTATCATAGCCTCTTCATCTGTTGGCAAGACTATTACATCCACACTAGATTCATCCGTACTGATTTTACCTTCTCTTTCAGTTAAAAATCTAGCTATTTTATTGTTAGATGTAGTATCTTCATATATACCAATAGCATTCAATCTTCTTAAAACTTTACTTCTAAACATAGGTCCATTCTCACCTACTCCAGCAGTAAATACTATTGCGTCTACTTTTCCATCCAATTCAAGATAATATTCTGCTATATATTTAGCTACTCTATTTGTATACATTTGGTATGCAAGAATTGCTTGTTCATCGCCTTTTTCGTATAACTCTTCTACATCACGGCAATCTGCCTTACCACATACACCCAAAAATCCACTTTTCTTATTTAAAATATTTGTAACTTCACTAACACTCATATTAGCTTCTTTACATACATATTCAATTATTGATGGATCTATAGAACCACTACGAGTACCCATCATAAGACCATCTAGAGGTGTTAAACCCATAGTAGTGTCGTAGCACGCTCCATTCTTTACACATGCTATACTAGATCCACTTCCAATATGACATATTATTAGGTTAACATCATCTTTATTTAATCTTTTCTTCATTTCAGTAGTTATATATTTATGACTAGTTCCATGAAATCCATATTTTCTAACTCCATAATTTTTATACCATTCATAAGGTACTGGATATATAAAGTTTTCTTTAGGCATTGTTTGATGGAATGCTGTATCAAACACAGCTACCATAGGAGTATTTGGAAGCTCCTTAGCCATAGCTTTAATACCTGCTAAATTTCCGGGGTGGTGCAACGGCCCAAGCTTCGTATTATCTACTATATCCTTTATTACTTGATCAGTTATTATAACTGAATTTGCATACTTTTCCCCACCGTGTAATACACGATGTCCAACACCTTTTATCTCATCTAAAGACTCTACAACCTTATGTTTTAAAAGTTCTTCTATTAAAACTTCTGCAGCCTCTTTATGATCTTTTAAAAATCTTTTACTTTCTATTTTTTCTCCATTTATTTTTATAGTCCAAAAACAGTCTTCCTCACCAATTTTTTCTATATATCCATTTATTAATACTTTTTTTTCTGGCATTTCATATACTTGAAATTTAAGTGATGAACTACCTGCATTTACACATAATATTTTCATAAACTCTCCTTTAAATTTTATATTCTAATATTCTTAAATTTGGAATATTTATTTTAGATAAATCTCCATCTTCTGGTATATTTCCAAGTAAATAGTGGATTGCTCTTACTACTGCGCTATGAGTGACTACAAGAACATTTTTATCTTTATAGCGAACTTTTATATCTTCTATAAAGCTAGATACTCTATACATAAAATCCTGTATAGGTTCTATATTATTTAAACTTGTATTTAGTATTACATCCCAGCAATCTACAGTGTCTACTTCATCTATTTTAGCGCCTTCATTTAATCCCCAGTTTCTTTCTTTAATCCTATCGTCTGTATTTATAGGATATTTAAAATCAACCAATATTTTAGCAGTTTCTCTTGCTCTAGATAAAGGGCTTGATATAACTACATCTATATTTAGTTTATCTACTAATCTTTGAAGTTCTAAAGCCTCTTTTATACCTTTTTTAGATAGAGGCACATCTGTTATTCCTTGAACTCTTTTTTCTTTATTCCAAATAGTTTCTCCATGTCTTACAACATATAAAATCATATTAATTCTTATCTTTCATCATTGGGAATAATACTACATCTCTTATAGATGGTTGATTATATATAATCATAAGTAATCTATCTATTCCAAATCCAAGTCCAGATATAGGTGGCATTCCTTGTTCCATAGCTCCCATAAAACTTTCATCTATTTCCATAGTCTCATCGTCACCTTGCTTGCGCGCTTCTAGCTGTCCTTCAAAGGCTTCTCTTTGTACAATAGGATTTACAAGCTCAGAGTATGCTTTACATAACTCAGTCCCACAAGCAACTACTTGGAATACATCTATAATTCTATTATCTTTATCATTTCTTCTTGCAAGAGGAATTAAAAATGCTGGATAATTGTATATTATAGCTGGACCAACTATATTTGCTCTTATAGTCTTTTTATAAACGAAATCAATTATTTGACTTATAGATTTATAATCCTCTAAATCGGCTAAAGTGAATAAACCTTTCTCTACAATCTTTTCTTTTAATACCTTAGGATCTTCTATACTTAAGAAATCAAAGCCAAGTATTTCTCTTAATTTTTCTACATAGTTTATTCTATCCCAATTTTCTTTTCCAAAATCTAGAGTAACACCTTGATATTCAATAGTAGTAGTTCCAAGTAACTCCATTAAAAGAGCTTTTATAAATCTTTGATAGAATACTATATTATCTTCAAAGTTCCAGTATGATGCGTACCACTCAACTTGAGTAAATTCTTGGAGGTGCTCCGAATCCATACCCTCATTCCTGAAACATCTTGCAACTTCATATACTCTATTAAATCCACCAGCTATACATTGCTTTAAATATGTTTCTGGTGCGATTCTCAAGTTAAAATCAGTGTCAAGTGCATTGTGATGTGTATAAAATGGTTTCGCAGCTGCGCCACATACCGCACTTTGTAATATAGGCGTTTCTACTTGTAAAAATCCATTCTCACCAAGGAATTTATGTATAAATGAATATAGTTTACTTCTTCCTAAAAATACTTTTCTAGATTCTTCATTAGATATTAAATCTACATAACGCTCTCTATATTTCATCTCTATATCAGATAACCCATGAAATTTCTCTGGAAGTGGTTTTAAAGCCTTACCCAAGAAAGTAATACTTTCTGCAAGTAGGGTTTTTTCACCTGTTTGAGTAGTTATAATCTCACCACGAGCTCCAACGAAGTCTCCAACATCTACAAGTTTTTTAAAGAATTCATAATCATCTAAATTTGTTACATCTGACTTTAGTTGTACTTGTATGTCTGCTTCTAAATCTCTTATGCGGATAAAACTTAATTTACCCATCTTTCTCATAAAAACAATTCTTCCTGCAATGCTTACGCCTTTAGCTCCATCTTCTAACTCACGTGCCTCTTTTAAAGTATTAGTTACATCATATTTATCTGGATAAGGATTGGTATACTTACTTATCTCATCTATCTTATTTCTCCTAACTAATTCTTGTTCAGTTAATTCTCTCATTAAATCACCTCAATGTAATAATAATACCATAAATTGTTAAATAAATACAGTTTTTTAAAGAAAAAAAGTAAAATTTTAGTTTTTACTATTCAATATTTCACTAAGTTTATTCAATTTTTCTTTATCCATATCATCTATACCATCTAATCTATATTTTATTTTTAATTTTTTATATTTTTCTATACCCATGGTGTGATATCCAAGTAACTCTACTTTTTCTACATTATTAAAACTTTTTACATATTCTTTTAGTTTTAATATGTACTCTTTATTATCATTAATCGTAGGTATTATTACTTGTCTTAACCATAGTTTATTATTGTTAACTGATACTCTCTCTTTAAAATAGTCAAACATTTCCATGTCATTTCCAGTTATTTTTTTATAGTTTTCTTGCTCTATAGCCTTTATATCTAAAATAACTAAATCTGTATATTTTAATATTTCATCTAAATATTTTTTATCATAACCTGTTCCTGATGTGTCAAGGCATGTATGAATTCCTGCTTTTTTACACATCTTTAACATTTCTAGTAAAAATTCTGATTGAAAGAGTGGCTCTCCACCAGAGAAAGTCACCCCTCCACCCATTTCTATATAAGGTCTATATTTTCTAATCTCATCTACAATTTCTTTTGATGTCATCTTGTTTGATGAGGTATTCTTCCAAGTTTCTGGATTATGGCAGAATATACATCTTAGAGGACATCCTTGCATAAATATAACTATTCTAATACCTGGACCATCTACTAGTCCCATAGTTTCAATAGAATTAATAAAACCTTCTTTAAACTTTTTCATGGAATGTCCTACTTATTACTTCTTCTTTTTGTTCACGAGTAAGTTTATTAAAGTTTACTGCATATCCTGATACTCTAATAGTTAGATTTGGATATTTATTAGGATTATTCATAGCATCAACTAATAAATTTTTATCAAGTACATTTACATTTAAGTGATGTGCGCCACTTGTAAAATATCCATCTAGTATTTTAACTAAATTAGTTACTCTTGTTTCATTATCACTTCCAAGAGCATTTGGAGTTATTGAGAATGTATTTGATATACCATCTTGGCAACAATCTTTATATGGTATTTTAGCAACTGATGAAAGTGACGCTAAAGCTCCATTCGTATCTGCTCCTTGTGTTGGATTAGCTCCGGGTGAGAAAGGTACACCTGATTTTCTTCCATCTGGGGTTGCTCCTGTATGTTTACCATATACTACATTTGATGTAATTGTAAGAAGTGATAAAGTTGGGATTGCTCCTTTATATAGTGGATACTTTTTAAGTTCTCTATAAACTCTTTTAACTAAGTTTTTAGCAACTGCATCTACTCTATCATCGTTATTACCATATCTTGGATAATCGAATTCTATATCAAATGCATTAGTAAGACCCCTTTCATCTCTTTTAACTCTTACATGTCCAAACTGTATTGCAGAAAATGAATCAGCTACTATTGAAATACCTGCAAGTCCAAATGCCATTAAATATTCAGGATTTGTATTTAAAAATGCCATTTGACTGCTTTCATAAGCATATTTATCGTGCATATAGTGAATTATATTTAGTGCGTCTACATATATTTTTGCAGTCTTAGCAAGTACTTTATCAAAGCGTTTTAATACTTCTTCTACATCTAAATATTCACCTTCTATAGGCTCTATTCCATCTATAACTAAATCACCAGTCATTTCATCTCTTCCACCATTTAGAGCATATAAAAGTACTTTAACAAAGTTTATACGAGCTCCAAAGAACTGTGTTTGATATCCTAGTTTTAGTGCGGACACACAACAACTAATCGCATAATCATTACCATATATTGGTCTCATCAAATCATCATTTTCAAACTGTAAAGTATGTGTTTTAATTGACATATTAGTTGCAAACTTCTTAAAGTTCTCTGGTAGTTTTTTACTCCAAAGGATAGTTAGATTAGGTTCAGCAGACTCACCTATGTTATTAAGAGTATTTAATATACGGAATGATGTTTTAGTTACTAAAGACCTATCATCATCTAACATTCCTCCGATAGATTCTGTTACCCAAGTTGGATCACCTGCAAATAGTTCGTTATATTCAGGAGTTCTCAAGTGTCTAACTAGTCTTAACTTGATTACATATTGGTCTATTAATTCTTGAGCCTCCTCTTCTGTTAATATTCCTTTTTCTATATCTTTTTCTATATATATATCAAAGAAAGGTGTATTTCTTCCTATACTTGTAGCCGCACCATTATTTTGTTTTATTGCAGCTAGATATGCAAAATAAGTCCACTGTATTGCCTCACGAGCACTTTTAGCAGGTTTTGATACATCAAAGCCATATCTTAAAGCCATTTTCTTTATTAAGTCTAAAGCTTTAATTTGCTCGGATACTTCTTCTCTAAGTCTTATAGTATCTTCATTTATATCGGTAATCTTTTCTAAATCATTTTTCTTACTTTCTATTAAGAAATCTGCGCCATATAAAGCAAGACGTCTATAATCTCCTATAATTCTTCCTCTACCATATGCGTCAGGTAGTCCTGTTATTAAATGGTTATGGCGAGCAAGTTTAATCTCTTTAGTATAAGCGTCGAATACCCCATCGTTATGAGTTTTTCTAAATTCTTTAAATCTAGTTTCTAACTCCTTGTCGAGGTGGTACCCATAGGCCTCTAGGGACTTATTAACCATTCTAAGTCCGCCATATGGATTTACTATTCTTTTAAGTGGAGCATCTGTTTGAAGTCCTACAATAACCTCAGATGATCTATCTATATAGCCTACTTCAAAGTTATCTATACCACTCATTATAAATGTTTCTACATCTAAAACTCCACTTATTGCCTCACGCGCGAGTAACTTTTTACACTTTCCCCACACTTTACTAGTTTTCTTACTTATTCCAGTTAAAAACTTATCATCATCTGTATACTCTTTATAATTAGATTCTATAAAGTTTTCTACATCTATATTATTTTTCCACTTTGTTCCTTTAAAGTCTTCCCACTCTTGCATTATATCCTCCTACTATTATTTAAAAACTCTTCTTCATCCCATATCGTTATACCAAGTTTTATTGCATCATCATATTTACTACCGGGTGAAGAACCTTTAATTACTACATCTGTTTTTTTACTTACTGATGAAGTATTTTTACCACCTAAAGCCTCTATCAAATCTTTAGCCTCATCTCTAGATAGTGAATTTAGTGCCCCTGTTAAGACAAATGTTTTATCTTTAAATAATTCATTTATATTTTTTTCTTTTCCTATATATGTCATATTGACATTATTATTTTTTAAATTTTCTATTAATTCTTTATTTTTTTCTTCTTTAAAATAATCTACTATGCTATTTGCAATTTTAACACCTATATCAGGTATTATAGATAAATCATCTAAACTGGCAGCCATTATGTTATCCATTGTTTTAAAGTATTCACTAAGTATTTTTGCAGTCTTCTTTCCAACATGTTTTATACCAAGTCCAAATAGTAGTTTTTCTAAAGAATTATTTTTACTCTCTTCTATATTATTAAGTAAGTTATTTATACTCTTTTCTCCAAAACCTTCAAGCTCCATTAAAGCCTCTTTATGGTTTTCAAGTTTATAATAATCGTTTATATTTTTTAAATATCCTATATTATAGAAATCCTCTACTATACTTTCTCCAAAGCCTTCTATATTCATAGCGTCTCTACTTGAAAAGTGAATTAGACCTTCTATATTTCTAGCATCACAATTTTTATTGGTACAAAAATATGCGACTTCTCCTTCTTTTTTAACTAATTTAGAACCACATATAGGACAGTTTTCTATCATTTTAAAAGGTATTTCATTTCCAGTTCTTCTATCCTTTTTAACCTCAACTACCTCAGGTATTACATCTCCTGCTTTTCTAATAGAGACAATATCTCCAATTCTAATGTCTTTCTCTTTTATATAGTCTTGATTATTTAATGTCGCACTAGAAACAACACTTCCTTGAAGTCTAACTGGGTCTAAATCTGCACGGGGCGTTACCTTACCAGTTCTACCTACATTAAGTTCTATATTTCTTATTTTAGTAAGTACTTCTTCTGCAGGGAATTTATAGGCTATTGCCCACTTAGGTGTACGAGCAGTTACGCCTAGTTTTCTTTGGTCGTTAAAATCGTTTACTTTTATTACAATACCATCTATTTCATAAGGTAAATCTTTTCTTTTCGAAGTCCAACTATTTATATAATCTATAACTTCATTTATATTACCTACTTTTTTTATATTTGAATTTACAGTAAAAGTTAATTCTTTCATGAAATTAAGAGCTTCTTCTTGTGTGTTTAAATTATAAGGATTAGGATTTGGGATGTGGTACATAAAGGTTGAAAGATTTCTTTCACTAGTTATTTTACTATCTAGCTGTCTTACTGAACCTGCTGCTGCATTTCTTGGATTAGCAAACTCTTTTTCACCCTTAGATTTTCTATCTTCGTTTAGTTTTAAGAAAGAAGATTTAGGCATATATATTTCTCCTCTAACTTCTATAGAAATATCTTCTGGTAGTGAGAGTGGTATATTTTTAATAGTTTTGACGTTATGAGTAATATCTTCTCCAACAGTCCCGTCTCCTCTAGTTGCGCCTCTTGTAAGTTTTCCATTTTCATATAGTAGTGAGACACTTAAACCATCTATTTTAAGTTCACATACATATTTAGGATTACTTATTACCTTTCTTACTCTTTCATCAAAAGCTAAAACTTCATCCTCATTAAATATATCATCTAAACTCATCATAGGTATATCATGAGTTACCTTTTTAAAATCACTTATAACTTCCCCACCAATTCTAACAGTTGGAGAGTCTTCTCTAACTAAAGATGGATTTGCTGTTTCAAGTCTAACGAGTTCATCCATTAAACTATCGTACTCTTGATCTGTTATACTTGGATTATCTAGAGTGTGGTACTCATAACTTGCTTTATTTAATATTTTTACTAATTCATCTATTCTATTTTTATCCATCTTTATCACCTATACCATTATATCATACTTTAAAAAGAAAATATATCATTTGACATATTTTCTTGGAACTCTTTTAGATATATTACATATAAGTTCATAAGGTATTGTATTTAAGTATTTACTTAAAGCTTTTATATGGCTTATATCTTTATAAATGTATACTTTATCGTTTAACTTTACACTCTCATCTATTTTAACCATTAACATATCCATACAGATATTACCTATTATTTCATATTTTTTATTATTTATATATACATATGCGCCTTTTAAATGACGATTAACCCCGTCCGCATATCCAATAGCTACTATTCCTATTAACATATCAGTATCTGCCTTGTAAAGTCCATTATAACTTACAGTCTCACCTTTTTTTAGTGTTTTTATTTCTATTATTTCACTTACTAAATCTATAGTATTTTTTAAGTTTAAAGATGAACTTGTAAGTCCATACATAATTATACCTAATCTACAAGCATTACAAAAATCTATTTTAGGATAATTTACTAAAGTATCACTTTGAGCAATATGAACCATATCTATTTTAGATAGATCAATATCACTTGTAATATTTTTAAAACGCTCTATCTGTTTATTAGTATTTGTCTTATTTAAAGCGTCATATATATGTGTATAAATACCTTTTAAATATATATTACTATTTTTTATGGTATTAAAGATAGAGTTAAACTCATCTTTATCTTTAACACCTAATCTATTCATTCCAGTATCTATTTTTATATGAACGTTTACTTTATAATTCTTTATTTTATTCAAATAATCTAGATTAGTAACAGTTACATCTATATTATTTTCCTCACATATACTCATGTATTTAGGATTTATTATTCCTAAGCAAAGTATTGGGATATCAAAGCTTTTTCTTACTATTAAAGCTTCATCAAGAGAGGACACCGCAATGTAGTTACACCCTCCATCTATTATAGCTTTAACTGTCTTATTACTATTATGTCCATATGAATCTGCTTTAACTACTCCTATATAATATTTATAACCTTTATAATTATTTATAATAGTTTTTACATTATATTCTATATTGCTTAAATATACATTTGAATAAGTTAATCTATACATAAAATCCCCTAACTATTATATGATTAAATAATTCTTTTTACTAATGAATACTACAGAGCAGGTTAACCAATTCTAAATGCTGGAGCTACACCGTAGGTATCATTCGCATGGTTGCTACTAGAACTACCACTAGAACTAACACTATAGAATCCGTGAGTAAGTCTAGAATGAGCCGAGCGGAGCCACCAATATGTTGCACTACCTTCGTATTCCTTTATCGCATATGAAAGATTAACACTAGTAGTTACCTTTTTTTGTTCATAGTAATCTAACTGTCTTGTTTTATCCCTAGCGTTATCATAAGAATCATTGAAAGAACTTCCATATATTTCTGTTGAAGTTAATAAATACAATTTATCAGTTGTTTTAAAATTTTGCGTGCTTGATGTTGAGTTATTTCCTGATATTACTCCTGTTTCTATTATGACGTTCTGTAATTCTTTTGGTAACGCATTAAAGACTGTTCCACTATCACTTTCACCAGCAGTAACATTTAAATATTTTCTCATGTCACTATCTTCCCATCCACCTTCATTTGTATCTGCTTCATTCATTTTTTGTTGAGATATTAAATCTGCAAACTCTACTACAAATCCGCAAGCTGTTTGTGAAAAATTAACATTATTACATCCTGATGGCGTTGAGATGTTGACTATTCTTAATGTATATTCTTTATTAAATGATCCCCCTAGTTTTATCTTTTTAGTATCTCCTACTTTATACTTTTCAAGATTACCTGCTTTTACATTTGCTACTATTGTATCCCACGAATCAGTTGCAAATGATTTAGGTTCTGGTACACTCTGATTAGTAGTTCCAAGTCGGAAAGATGGAGCTACGCCACGAGTATTAGTAGCAAGATTGAAATTAAAACTACCACTAGTACTCACACTCCTGAAATCACTAACATTGCTAGAAGAGGCTGAGCGGAGCCACCATATAGTTGCACTACCATTGTATTTCTTTATAGCACCTGAATAATTATCCCCAGTTATTCCCGCTTGTTCATAATAATCTAACTGGCGTGTGCTATTGTATGCAGTATCATATGTACTTACTTTAATTGAAGTACCATCTATCCATACTTCACGTGGTGACAATAAATATAATTTATCTTCTGTTACAAAGTTTTTACCATTGTTATCATTTTCTCCATGTCCTGATATTACTCTCGTATCTACTATAGCATTTTGTAATTCTTTTGGTAAAGCATTAAATACTGTTCCACTATTATTTTCACCAGCAGTAACATTTAAGTACTTTCTCATTGCACTTTCTTTCCAACCACCTACATTTGTATTTGTTTCATTCATACTACGTTCTTCTATTATATCTACAAACTCTACTACAAATCCGCAAGCCGTTTGTGAAAAATTAACATTATTACATTCTGATGGTGTTGAAACATTGGCTATTCTTACTGTATATTCTTTGTTAAATGGTTCTCCTAGTTTTATCTTTTTAGTATCTCCTACTTTATACTTTTCAAGATTACCTGCTTTTACATTTGCTATTATTGTTGACCATGAATCATCTTTAAATGATTTTGATTCTGGTACACTTTTATCATCAATTCCAAGTCTAAATATCGGAACTACGCCACGAGAATAATTAGTAGTCAGGTTCCGCAAACCACCAGCAGCAGTCACGTTTAAAAAATCGTTAATATTGCTTGAATAAGCCGAGCGAAGCCACCATATAGTTGCTGCACCTTCGTAATCCTTTTTAGCACCTGAAGAACTACTCGCAGTTACTTTTTCTTGTTCGTAATAATCTAACTGTCTTGTTTTGTCCTTGGCAGTATCAACTGAAGAAAGAAAAGAACTTCCGTATATTTCTGTTGGAGATAATAAATACAATTTATCAATAGTTACAAAGTTCTGTTCATTTGTTGTTGTTCCATGTCCTGATATTGCTCTTGTATCTATTATTTCATTCTTTAATTCCTCTGGTAGTGCGTTAAAAACTGTTCCACTATCATTTTCCCCAGCAGTAATATTTAAATATTTTCTCACGTTACTACTTTTCCATCCACCTACATTTGTATCTATTTCGTTCATTTTTTGTTTAGATATTATATCTACAAACTCTACTACAAATCCACAAGCTGTTTGTGAAAAATCAGTTCGACTACATTCTGATGGTGTGGAAGTATTAGCTATTCTTACTGTATATTCTTTATTAAATGGTTCTCCTAGTTTTATCTTTTTAGTATCTCCTACTTTATACTTCTCAAGATTACCTGCTTTTACATTTGCTATTATTGTATCCCATGAATCAGCTGCAAATGATACTGGATCTGGAATATATACTCCGTTAGTAGGTCTTATACATCCAGTTGTGTTATCAGGATTAACTTCATATGTTAGTAACACATTCCCATATTTTCCTATTTTTGAAGTTATTTTTATTTTTAAATCATCTGGTATATTCTTACTTGTTGATGGATCTACAACATTTGAATCTATTAAACCATTTTCTATTAAATCTTTTACCATTAAATATTTACATTGTCCATCATTGCTTGGTAATTCATTCATATATTCTGCTGCCCATGATTTAGCTGCAGACTCCAACAATTTTGTTTGTACATTTGATAAATCACTTTTTGCATTACTTAATATTTTTGCTACTGCAGTTGATGTTAGCAAAGCTAAAAGTGATAATATTACTATTACTGCTAGTAATTCTACCAATGTAAATCCTTTTTTCATTTCATCTACTCCTCTCATATAATATTAAATATAATTTTTAGTATATCAATATCTTTTAAATTAAAGAATAACTATTTATTCAAGAAAATATATCAACTGATATATTTTCTTAAACTTTAGTGTATAAATGTTTTAACTAATAAGTATTACAATATGGTTCTGAACTAGTTACAGAACAATAAAATCCAAAACCATCAACAGAAGAATCTAACCCAACATAATCAGGATTCAAATCAACTGTTAGTGAATTATCTTCACAATTAGATTCATTAGATGAAAAAGTACAATTATCAATTTTATCTCTAAATGCATATTTTAAGACTTTTACATTTGTTCCATATCCGCTAGAATCAGTATTTAAACAAAATTGTTCTCCATTTCTCATAAAACAAGCATATACATCTGAAATTGCTTTATCATCATTTGAACCATATCCTATGTATACATTTACTTCAACACTACCATATTTTGGTGGAAATGTTGAAGATAATCCTCCAGGCAACTCTGCCCCAACGCCAGGTTGCATATCCTCAAAAATATAATATTTTGGTTGATATTTTTGTGTTGGTGTATTCATTTCAAGTCTAAATGCCGGAGATACACCATTGTCACTATTAGCAATATCGGTAGCCCAATCGCCATCATAGATCACATCATAGAAATGGTTAGAACTGCTAGTCGTTGCCGAGCGGAGCCACCAGCTAGTTCCGTTTCCCTTTACAGCACCCAAACGACTACTTGTAGTTACTCCCTGTTCGCTATAATAATCTAACTGGCGTGTGCTATCATATGCAGTATCATATGTACTTACTTCATTTGAAGTACTATCTATCCATACTTCATGAGTCGACAATAAATACAATTTATCTTCTGTTACAAAGTTTTCGCTTTCTGTTGAACCATGCCCTGATATTACTCTTGTATCCAATATACTATACTGTAACGCTTTCGGCAATGATTTAAAAATTTCATTATTTAAATATAATCTCATGTCACTATCTTTCCATCCACCTACATTTGTATCAGTTTCATTCATATTATGTTGAGATATTATATCTACAAACTCTATTACAAATCCACAAGCTGTCTCTGAAAAGTCATCTGTTCCACATCCATCTTCTATATTATTAGATGTATTTGCTATTCTTACTTTAAATGTTCCAAGACCATCTAAAGTTATTTCTTTTTCATCTCCTACATTATACTTTGAAACATTTCCTTTCTTTACATTTTCTACTATTGTATCCCATGAGTCTTCTTTAAATGATTTTGGTTCTGATACACTTTTACTAGTAGTTGCAAGTCTAAATGCTGGAGACACACCAAAAGTACTAGTAGAGACTGAATGGTAGTCCCAAATTCCATCAGGCTCCGCGTTGTAGAAAGCACTATCAATGCCAGAATGAGCAGAGCGGAGCCACCATCGAGTTGTAGTACCATTGTATTTCTTTATAGCCCCCGAATAACTATATGTATTTACTCCAACACCACCATTATAAGTTGCATAATAATCTAATTGGCGTGTGCTATTGTATGCAGCGTCAAATATACTTACTTGATTTGAAGTATCCTCTATCCACACTTCACGAGGTGACAATAAATATAATTTATCAATAGTTTCAATGTTTGAACTATCACCCGAACCACGTCCTGATATTACTTTTGTGCTTATTATGCTATCTTGCAATTTTTGTGGTAATAATTTAAAAACTACATCATGTAAATAAGCTCTCATGTCACTTTCTTTCCATCCACCTTTATTTGTGCCATATTCGTATTCTGTAGTTGACGGATTCATCGTATGTAAAGTTATTATATCTACAAATTCTACTACAAATCCACAGGCTGTCTCTGAAAATCCTTCCGTTCCACATCCCTCACCGTTTGACAGATTTGCGATTCTTACTTTAAATGTTCCAAGACCATATAGTTCTATTTCCTTTTCATCTCCTACATGATATCCATAAGTATTTCCTACTCTTACATTTTCTACTATTGTATCCCATGAATCTTCTTTAAATGACTTTGGTTCTGGTATATCACTATTACCGTTATCCAAATATACATTTTCCATAGTTTCTTTTTTTATCTTATCTATTATAAGTTTTCTTGAACTAAGTAATGATAAAGATAGTGTTAGTAATATAACTGCAACCACCAATATCATATACATAATTGTAGATATTGCAAATCCTTTATTATTCAATTTCATATAATCACCTTTATTCTAAAATAATTATATATTAATATTTAAAATAATTCAATAGAAAAAGTTTAGATATTTTAAATCTAAACTATTTAACTACTATATTTACTAGCTTTTTAGGTATTACTATTACTTTAACTATTTCCTTATTCTCAGTATATACTTTTACATTATCAATAGTAAGCGCAAGAGCTTTCATATCATCCTCACTAGTATTTGAATCTACTTCTATTTTACCTCTTACTTTACCATTTACTTGTACTACCATTGTATATGTATTATTTTCTAATTTAGTATCGTCATAAACTGGAAAACTAGAATTAATAAACATATCACCTAAATTATATTTTTCATTTAACTCTTCTGTTATATGAGGCGCGACTGGATTAAGTAAATGTAAGAATGTTCTATAGTCTTTATTAGAAACGCTATCTAATTTTTCAAGTTCATTAAGTAATATCATTAAAGCAGATACTGCTGTATTATATTTGATATTAAGTAAATCATCTGTTACTTTCTTAATTGTTTGATTAATTAAGATTTCTATTTCCTTAGAGTACTCATCTTTACCATTTAGTTTTTCACCTAATCTATATACTCTATCCAAGAATTTAAAACATCCCTTAAGACCATTTTCACTCCATGAGGCGTCTTTTTCATAATCACCTATAAACATTTCATAAGTACGAAGTGCGTCCGCACCATACTCTTTTATTACGTCATCAGGATTAACTACGTTACCTTTGGATTTACTCATTTTCTCTCCATTTTCACCTAGTATCATACCATGACTTACACGTGTCCAAATCATCTCTTTATTAGGTACTAATCCTATATTATATAAGAATTGTACCCAGAATCTTGCATATAGTAAGTGCCTTGCGGTGTGCTCCATACCACCATTATACCAATCTACTTTATTCCAGTACTTCATAGCGTCCATACTAGCAAATTCTTTTTCGTTATGTGGGTCCATAAATCTTAAGAAATACCAACTAGAACCTGCCCAATTTGGCATAGTATCTGTCTCTCTTTTTGCTTTACCGCCACATTTAGGACAAGTTGTATTTACCCATTCAGTTATCTTAGCAAGTGGACTTTCTCCGTTATCTGTAGGCTCATACTCAGCAACATCAGGAAGTAATAATGGCAAATCTTTCTCATCCATAGCCTGCCATCCACACTTATCACAGTATATCATAGGTATTGGCTCTCCCCAGAATCTTTGTCTTGAGAATATCCAATCTCTCATTTTATAGTTGTTAACAACTCTTGCAATACCTTTTTTAACTAACATATCTGTTATATCTTTTTTAGCTTCAGATACACTCTTTCCGTTAAATTCCTCTGAATTTATAAGACGAGCATCAGGATTTTCTAAATAATCATATTTTTCATATGCTTTTTCTTTTAAGTCTCCACCTGTTATTACTTCTATTACCTCTAGATTGTGAGCTTTTGCATACTCATAGTCTCTTTCATCGTGCGCAGGTACTGCCATAACAGCTCCTGTTCCATAATCTCCAAGTACAAAGTCTCCTAAAAAGATTGGAACTTCTTTTCCATTTACTGGATTAATAGCCTTTATACCTTTTACTTCCACACCAGTTTTACCTTTATTAAGTTCTGTTCTATCCATATTGGATTTCTTTTTAGTCTCTTCTATATACTCTAATACTTCTTCTTTATTTTCTACATTTGGCATTAACTCTTTTATAAGTTTACCATCTGGGGCTATTACAAAGAATGTAATTCCATAAATAGTCTCTATACAAGTTGTAAATATAGAAAATTTAGAACCTGTTGATAAGTCTATATCTACTTCTACTCCTGTTGATTTACCTATCCAATTTATTTGACCTAATTTTACTTTATCAGCGAAATTTGTGTCGTCCAATCCTTTAAGTAAATCCTCTGCATAATCACTCATCTTAAGCATCCATTGTGACTTTTCTTTTTGTACTACAGTCTCTCCACATCTTTCACATACCCCGCCTGCTGCGTCTTCATTAGATAAAACTGTTTTACAGTTAGGACACCAATTTACAGGTATAGTATCTTTATAAGCCATACCATGTTTATAAAATTGTAAGAATTGCCACTGTGTCCATTTATAGTACTCAGGGTCAGTAGTTGAGAATTCTCTAGACCAGTCGAATGAAAAACCTAAATCTTTCATTTGACCTTTAAATGTCTGTATATTTTTTCTTACTGCTTCTTTAGGGTGTACATGGTTTTTTATTGCATACTGCTCTGCTGGAGAACCAAAAGCGTCCCATCCCATAGGATAAAGTACATTATATCCTTGCATTCTTTTAAGGCGCGCTATTGCGTCCTGCGCTGTATAGCTTCTAACATGACCTACGTGCAACCCAGAGCCTGAAGGATATGGAAACTCTACTAATATATAGTAAGGTTTCTTACTCTTATCATTTTCTACTTTAAAACTATTATTGTCTTCCCAATATTTTTGCCATTTCTTTTCTATTTTACTAAAATTATACATTTTTTCCTCTCTTTCCATAGTGCATACCTAATATGTGATAACAAATTAAAATTAATAATGTAAGTGGTATAACAGATATTAATAATCCTAATATAAAGTTATCAAATAAACATACTATGTATACAGTTGTTGCAAGTATAAATGAATTAACTAAACATATTCTATTTGCAATTTTCTTTAAATTTTTTTCATTGACACTTACTTTATATTTTATTTTTAAATATCTCATTTCTTTTCCCTCAGGAAATTTTTTAAGTACACTTTTCCTACACAGTACAAAAACGAAATAGAATAAATAAGCTACTAAAAATGTTATTATATATATTATTAATTCTCTCATAAACACTCCTTTTAAAAAACTCACATCCTAGTATAAGGACGTGAGTATACGTGGTACCACCTTAATTTGTTCTCTAAAAGTTTAACGCACTTATACGTAAAAGCTCCAAAGCGAGTTCATAACGTTTATTTAAAGTTTCCACCAACCACTTTATCTCTATAAAATAAACTAATTACTACTACTCTTTTTCAATGCCTTTTAAAAATTATACTAATATTATATTACACTTCGTAAATATATTCAAGTAGTTTTAATAATAATTGTATATATTTTCTCTCAATATAATCTTTTCCATTTGCTAGTTTTCTTATTTCAATTCTTTTCTTCTTTAATGTGAGTTCACTTGAAAACATTATATTATCTATTCTTTGTTTTACTACTGTTTTTATAGGCAAATCACTTATTATCTCTGTTATATCATCATTTATTATTCTACTTGCCTCTACTTCTAGATCTTGCCCACTACAAATTACAGTAAACTGTTCATTTGTAGGAATATCTTTAACCTCGATTACTAAATCTGTATCGTCTTTATAAAATTCATTTTTTATTTGATTACTTGCAACAAAAGTATTTATTTGTGATGTTACTTTAGTATTTTTAAATCTGATTTTATAATCTCTTTTACTTGGAATTACTCCAACTTTGCCACTTACTGGAAGTATTGTTAATTTATATCTATCTTTATCATATACAAATTCTATATTAGTTATTAAATAGTCTCCCTTTAAATAGTTATTAGTTTCTCCATCATCTTCGTATATGCTATAGGTGTTATTGGCACCGGGAAAGACTTGAATTTCTAACTTCTTAGGCGTGCTTGTATCATTTGATGGTTCACTATCTAAAGGAATAATCGCTCCTGCTTTTACGAATACTGGATATTGATGATCTCTATAAAAAGATGTATATTTTTTATTTCCCTTGTACTGTTTACCAGTAAAAAATCCATACCATGTCCCACTTGGTATATATATTTTATGTATAACACGGTTCATTATATAATCTTTTTTCTCTGTTATAGGACATACTAGAAAGGTTGATCCAAATAGATACTCATTTTTATAAATTGAATCATATATATCTGGATAACTATAATATAAAGGCTCTATTAATGGTTTTCCATACTTAAAGTATTTATATGCCTCAGTATATAAATATGGTATCAAACTATGTCTTAAATTAAGATAAGTAGTAGCTATTTCTCTAGGTTTTAAGCTCCACTTCCAAGGTTCTCTTTTATAGTATTTACCTCCATCAGATCCTAATCTGAGTATTGGAGAAAAAGTAGCCAATTCTATAAATCTAATAAATAATTCATTATCTTCAATTCCTCCTGTTGTACCGCCTACATCGCTACTTGTAAAACTTACTCCAAAATTAGTTGAGGACATATTAAACGATGGCAATTTTTTTAATGTATCCCAGCTTACTTCTGTTTTCCCAGAATAAAGAATTGGATATCTATGAGAAGCCACAAGAGAATTTCTTGAAGATATTAAAGCTCTTTTAGAATTTGGGGTATTATAGTATAAATAATGTTTTAATATAGTAAGTCTATCCAAGTCTTTTTTATTAAATGTATTTATACTATAAAGGTCTATTCCAAGTTGATTTAATGGATTTATTAATACTTTTAAAAATACATCCATTACTTTTGCATCGTATACATTAAAAGGTATATTACCATGTTCATCTTTTATTAGATGCGTTTCTAATTTACTAAACGCACTACTTTCTGGTTTAAATACATATGGATCATCTATAGTAAGCGCGACCTTTATTTTTTGACTGTGTATATAATTTATTAAAGATACTTGATCTTTATAAAAATTGCTAAATTCAAAATTATTTCCAACTTGCCAATTATTTAGTACAAATAATGATATTGGAATATTATTATCCTCAAATTTTTTAATTAAGTGGGCAGTTTCAACTTCACTATAACTTTCTTTCTTATCCCACCAGTTACCGAGTGCATAACGTGGTATTAAAGGTGGATAGCCGGTTATAGAAAAATAATCGTTTAAACAATAGAAAAAGTCTTTGTTATATAAAAATACGTATATATCTATTCCCTTATACTCTCTTTTTTTAAATGAACCATCCTCAAGAATTATATTAGATTTAGAATCATCTATAGTAGCAAATCCATCTAGGGAATATAATCCATTTTTTTTATTATGCTCATCCAAACTAAATGTACTCGTACCAAAATTTCTAACCTCTGGATGACCATAATACCAAACTTTATTCGTATTATTAAGAGTAATTTTTAAGTTACTTGAAGGCGATAGTTTACTACCAGTAAATTTTTTATCTTTAACATATGAAAGTTCAAAATACTTAGTTTTTATATTTAATATCTTATTATTTTCAGTAACACTAAAATCAGGTTTGGGTAAATTTCTATACCAAACAATTTCAGTTGGAGAATTTTCAAAGATACCATTTTCATTGTATTCAAGTCTAACTAACCTTTCAGTTAAAACTGTTATTCTATATTTACTACCTTTAAATACACAATCATCGTTTGGTTTTGCTTTATTGATATCAAATTTAAATTCATCCATGGTATCACCCTCTTATTCTTATAATAATTATAGCACGCATTAAGCTTTTTTCCAAGAAAAAATTTAAAAAGTACTATTTCTAGTACCATTTTAAACTTTTACAATTCTATTATCAGTAATACTCGGGTTCCATATACTATCTGTTACTAGTATTTTTGTTAATTTAGAACAGTTTGTAAACATAGAGCCATAATTTGTTACACTCCTTGTATCAAGACTTGTTAAATCTAATTCTTTAATACTTTTACAATTTATAAACATATATGCCATATCTATTACGCTTGATGTATCAAACATACTTAAATCTAGTGTCTCTAAACTATTACATCCATCAAATAAAGAGTGCATACTTGTTACTTTATGAGTGTTAAAACTTTCTCCAAATTTTATGCTTTTTAACTTACTACTTTTTTCACCAGTATAGAACATATAAGACATTGAAATTAAATTTTCAGAACTGAAACTGCTTAAATCTAAAGATTCTAAATTATTGCAGACTCTAAACATATTAGACATATCTATAACTTGTGATGTATCAAAATTATGTAAATTTAGAACTTCTAAGTTACTACATCCAGAAAACATGGCATTCATATATTCTACTTCGGATGTATTCCATTTACCCAAGTCTAAGTTTGTTAAACTACTACATCCAGAAAACATTGAACTCATATTTGTTACATCTTTTGTATTAAAATTATTCACGCCTTTTATTTCTTTTAAGTTGGTACAATTCTCAAACATTCTGTTCATTCTTTTAACAAATGATGTATTAAAACTACTTAAATTTAATGAAGTTAAACTTTTACAATTTATAAACATACAATACATATCTGTTACACTACTTGTATCAAAATGACTTAAATCTAAAGATTCTAAACTATTACATCCGTCAAATAAAGAATACATAGTTGTTACTTTATGAGTGTTAAAATTTTCTCCAAATTTTATACTTTTTAAATTATTACTTTTTTCACCAGTATAGAACATATGAGATACTGAAATTAAATTTTCAGAACTAAAGCTACTTAAATCTAGTTCAACAAGATTATTACATTCTTGAAACATTCTATCCATACTTGTTACTTTTGATGTATCAAAACTGTTTAAATTAAGCTCTTTTAAATTGGTACATCCACCAAACATAGAATCCATTCTTGTTGCTTTACTTGTGTCTATTGAATTTAATTCTATTTCTTCAACACCTTGAAAATTTAGAAACATATTATTAATGCCTATAGGACAACTTATATATCCATCACTGTATATGTATATTGTTTGATTAGTTTCATCGTAATATCCTTTTATACTTCCATCAGATTTTGATGATAAATCAGCTGATTTTAGTTCTTCTAATTCTTCTTTTGTTAAACCATCAGACAGTACACTATCTTGTAAAAAAATTATTTTCTTTACTTTTGTATCTATTGTTCCGGATGTCGCGTCTGTTCCATCAGTGTTTTTATCTCCTATTAAATTTTTTATTCTTGAATTAAATACATCTCCATTTACTAAAGTACTTTCGTTTAAGTTTTTAAGTATCTCTATATCTTCATCTGTTACTCTTGCATAATAATCATCTATTAAGCCTTTTAGTACTCTTGTTACTTTACTATCTTCTATTAGAAGTAATCCACTTTTTAGTCCTCTTCCATCATAGTTTATAAATATCTCTTTATCTCCTAGTACTATTTTCTTTCCATTATCTGTTATTGTATA
>CANQAT010000020.1 GCA_947588925.1 uncultured Bacilli bacterium
ATTAATTTGTCTCCTAGTTCTCAAAGAATTTACGCGCTTAAGCGCGTGGCCTGTTACCGGGGGTTTAACATAGTCAATGCATCTTGATATGTTTAACATTACAATTTTATTGAACACACTTCTCAAACAAATTACAAGTAAAATACTATTTATTTGTTATAAATACAACTTCTTATGTATGAAATTGCCATTTTTATGCATTAAATAAAAAGATAAGCATTTTACTTATCAATAAATTTACGAGCTCGGTCAAGTAAGTTAGATACATATTCGCTCTTTTTCTTTTTATATTCTTTTCTATCTGTTACACCATCATTTATTAATTTTCTTTTTAAATCAGAATAATTTTTTGCTTCTTTTTTATCGTTAAGTAAATAATTTCTAAGTATTATAAAATCATTAAATCTTTGCGTATTCTTAATTACTAAATGAATATGTATATCTCCTGATTCTGTCTCATCTGAAGTGGATGCAAAAAATTGATATACATCAGTCTTACTTTTCTCACTGGATATATAATTATTATCTTCTAATATACTACTTATATTTTCAAACTCAGAATTGTTTTCCACACCTATTAGTACATCTATTATATTTTTTCCATACATATTTGGTATTGCTGTTGAGCCAACATGTTCAATTTGTACATCTTTAGGTAAAATTTTTCTTAAGTTTTGCTCTATCCTTTTATACATTTTTTTATTTTCTTTATAATTTTGTTTAACTAAATATACCATTAAAATTACTCCTTATATTTTTTTTAATACAACTCTTTATGTATGAAATAACTAAAGCATTTATTACTTTAATTTACCATTATACATATCTTGAAATATTCCATTAGTCTCTATTAATTCATTATACTTTCCTCTTTGTACAATCTGTCCTTTATCAAATACTAATATAGAATCACAATTCTGGAGTGTTGTTAACCTATGGGCTATTGATATTATTGATGTATTATTCTCTTTTTGTAACTTCTCTATTTGTTTTTGAATATATTTTTCTGAAGTGTTATCTAGTGCGCTTGTTGCCTCATCTAGTATTAAAATTTTAGGCTTTCTTAAAAATATTCTTGCTATTGCTATTCTTTGTTTTTGTCCACCTGATAAATTACTACCACCTTCAGAAATAATAGTATCATAACCATTTGGAAGAGATTCTATAAAATCATCTATATATGCTTTACTTGCAGACTGTTTAATTTCTTCATCACTAACTTTTCTATTAATTCCATAACAAATATTTTCTTTTATAGTACCTGCTATAATAAAAGGTGTCTGAGGTACTAATGCGATAATATCTGAAATATTTTTACGTGATAAATTTTCTATATTTTTTCCATCGATAATAATATTACCTGATGTATTTTTTTCTAACTTAGTTAATAATTTTATAAATGAAGATTTACCACATCCACTAGGACCTGCTATACCTATAAACTCTCCCTTATTTATATTTATGTTTAGATTTGATATTACATCTTTATCACTATTTTTATATTTAAAATATACATTTTTTACTTGTATAAATGACTTTGATTTAATATCATTATTATTACTTATATTTTTTCTATATGAAAAGTCTTTTTCTAAATCAATTATATTAAAGTATTCCCTAGCAAGTATTAAAGACTCAGATAACTCATCAAATATACGGTGTAGTTCACGAATAGGAGTTGTTAGTTGCGTAAAACATAAATATGCAGTTAATACAGTACCAACACTTATAATTCCCTCTCCTGCTAGATATGCAGAGGCACCTATTACTAATACAGTAAATATAGCCTCATTTATAAATTTTAAACAATCGTAAAATGCCATAGATTTATGATGTTTCATTTCTTTTATTCTTAAATACTCAGATTTATCTTTAAATCTATCAACTTCACTTTCCGCACTATCAGTAACTCTTATTACTTCTATTCCATTTATTAATTCAACCATCACACCATCCATTGAAGACTTTTCTTCTAACAATTCAACTCTAATACCTTTTTGAGTAGATATTTGTCTATATACAATAGCAACTCCTATTGGAATAACAAATAGCATAAGTATTGATAGAAAAAGTGGCAATTTAGTAAATATTACTATAATGGCAGCAATCCCACTAAATATTGCAGGTGCAAAATCCATAAATAATAGTTTTAATAATTTTATTGTACCCTCCAAACTTCTATTTAATTTACCATGAATATTACCTGTCATGTTTTCTTTAAAATATGATAAAGGTGCGTGTAATAAGGAATTTACTGCATCCTTCCTAGCATTCTTTTCACACCTAGTACATGTATCTTCTACAATTAAACGGCGTATTACTTTTATTATCTCATTTACTACTGTTACTATTAATATAAATATTAAAAAAGGTATAATTTTTGTAAAAGATAAATTTTGTTGATTTAATATATTATCTGTTAAGTTACCTATAGAAAGTGGAAGTAACTGACTTAAGAATGCAGATAAAATCATTATAATGATAATTATTATAAAATTTATTTTTTGTCTTGTACTTAACATTTGATATATTCTTTTTACTAAATTTTGTTTCTTTTGCATAGAATCACCTTCAACAATTTAATAGTTTATTGACTATATTTATCTTTTACAAATCATTAAAAATTAAATGATTAAATTCTAATTTATCAATAATTATATTTTTTATGAAAGAAGGTCTAACATCAAAAATATCTAACTTATTAATATCGATCCATTTAAAATCTAATTTTATTCTTTGACCTTTATCGTTTTCAATTATAGTAAAATCATTTAAAGCAATATTGTTATCAACAAAATTTATTAGATAATAAAATGAAATTTCATGTATCTTTTTACAATATTTATTGATAAAATAATTTTCAACAACTCCTAAATATTTTTCTATAACTACTTTTCTTTTCGTTTCTTCGATAAATTCACGTTTTATTGCTTCTTCTGTAGTTTCACCTAATTCAACATATCCACCAGGCAAACATAAAAAACCACTATTGTCCATATCAACTAAAAGCAACTTATTGTTTTTAATTATTAACCCAGAAACTCTAAATTTAAAATTATAGTCATTTGTTTTTATTTTTATACTTTCTCTCATAAAACTCCTTTAAATTTATTTTCTTATATATATCTATTATTGATTTCTACCATTACGAATTTTATAACTTTTTTTATATTTTATCAGACTGACCAGTATAATTATATTATAAATAACTATTTTTTTCAATTATAATTATTATATAATTCATACAAAAAAGATAAGCATTATCTTATCCTTAATATTCAGTTATTTTATTTCTTTAATTATATAATTTGCAAATTCTAATGCTGTATTATTAATTGTATTTTTATTATATGCTATACTAAATTCAATTTTTGGCAACTCCATATCTATTGGGATTTCATACAACTGATTATTATCTAATTCTTCCTGAATGCAGTTTTTAATTGTCCAGCCAACACCAATTCCATTTTTAACTAAACTTACTAACATTTCAGTAGTATATGAATATATATTTGAAGATAGAACTAAATTATATTTTTTAAAAGCTTTTTCTAAAGATTTACTTGTAGTAAATCCTTTTATTGGTAAAAGTAATGGAAATTCGAATACTATATCTTGATTGTTTTGCAATAAAAATGAATCATAATATTTTTTTATTCCAAAAAAACAACTTTCACATGTTAAAATTTTTTCTTCATAAATATCTCTATTATCAGAATCAAATATTGGAAAATGTAATATTAAAATATCAATTTTGTGATTGTTAAACATTTCTTTCATTTCTTTAGTAGTTGAATTATAAATATTTATTTTTGCATTTGGATATTTTTCTGAAAATCTCTTAACAATTTTAGGCAATAAGAATATTCCAATATTAGAATGAATCCCTATATTAATCTCACCAGATAATTGTTGTTTTGTTTCTGTAAGTACTTTATATCCTGCGATTATATTATTTAAAGCGTTTTCTACATAAAACTTTAACTTTTCTCCTGAATCAGTTAATTTTATTCCTTTATTTAAACGTATAAAAAGTTTGGTATCTAATTCTTCTTCCAATTTTTTTATACTGTAACTAATAGCAGGTTGGGATACATATAACTCCTCCGCAGCTTTTGTAAAACTTTCATATTTCGCAACTACATAAAAAATTCTATATGCATTTAAATCTATATTACTATCAATTATTCCCATATACTACTCCGCTGTAAAATTTATTATTGAAAGTAATATTCTGCTAAGCTTTTCACATATTTCAACACCATCTGTTTTTTTATTTGCAAAATCACTTACTTGAATTGTTTTAATGTTAGCTCCTATAGAAGCCACTATACCTCTTTGTGAATCTTCAAAAGCAATACAGCAATCGCTAGTAACATTTAATAGATTTAGGGCCATATTATAAGCATCTGGTGATGGTTTTAAGTTTTGAACATCTTCTCTTGCTATTATTACCTCAAATAAATTTTCTATATTTAATTTTTTTAATAACATATCAATGAATTTTCTTCTACTAGTACTAACAAGGGCTAATTTTAATCCTTTGTCTTTTAATTGTTTTAATAATTCAAAATTTAAAATAACCTCATTTTCATCTAATAAATCACTAAATTTTTTCTCATATTCTAAATATACTTCATTCATAATATTATCGTTTAATTCGTTTTTATCTATAATTTTTTTACTTTTTAAAGTATTAATTAAATTAGCATTTTGATTTAATTCATTTGTTTCATATTCTTTATATGTTATATTATAATCATATTTTGAAGATATTACATATCTAAAACTTTCAAAAAATTTTTTTTCGCTATTAATCAAAGTTCCATCTAAATCAAAAAGAATAGTACTTAACTTATTTTGAGGAAGAATACTTATGTAGGTTTTATTTGCAACAAAATCTCTATATGGCAAATTTGCACTTTCAAATTTTAGTGTTTCAAATATTTTGACAAAATCATTTAATTTTTTCTGTAAATAATCTATATCCTTTTCATCTTTATAATATAACAGTTCAAATTCAACAAAGTTTCCTACATTTTCTATTTTATCTATCATTACATTGTACTCTAAATCATCTATCTTTTTTGTATATGTAATTCTTTTTTTATTTACAATAGTATAACTAAAATAACCTAGTGAGAATAATAAACCGACTATACTATCATAACTTGAAATATCTAAATTGATATTATTCTCAACTTTTAAATAATTATTACTTAATTCTTTTGATTTACCCTTAAATGTTAATTCTAAATATTTATTATCTACATTTCTTATTCTTAAACAAGTCCTATTTTTTATATATACACTATCGATATCAGTAAAATATTCATCACTTTCATATTTTTCACTGCATTTTTTTAAACCATTCTTATTTAATATATTTAATAATCCATTATAATCATTACAGTAAAATTTTTGTTCAATTTCAACTCTTTTACTCATTAGATTTCACATCCTTTTTATCAATAAAATACCATTGCCAATAATCATATCTTTTAATTATTTTATACCAATAGTTATTTGCTGTCAATGTTTTAATTCTACATAATCAAACATAATTTATACAAAAAAGATAAGCATTTTACTTATCCTTTAAATCTATTATATAACTTGAACTATATCCCTCATTAGTTTTATATCTATCTATATCTATTATACCACCATTATTTAAAATAACTTTTTTAGATATTATATTATCATTACTACAATTTATTCTAATACTTTTAAATCCAAGTTTCTTTGCCTTTTCAAGTCCTAATTTAAGTATTATATTACCATATCCTTTACCACGCTCTGATAATCTTACTTTATAATATATTTGACTTCCTTTATTAATCCAATATTCATTTAGTGTAGTCCTTATTCCAATCTCTCCAATAGGTCTATTATTACAAAATAATATATATCTTGAAGTTGTTGTATTTATACTTTTATTAATCTCTTTTTCTTCTTTTAAATAATTATTACATATCTTTTTAAATTCTTCAAAACTAACATTATTAAGTGAATTTAAAGAACCTAGTTCCTCTTTTGGAATATCTTTATACATTTCATATAAATCTTTTGTGATACAGTCTTTTAGTGGGACAAGTTTAATATCATCACTCATGAAACACCTCAAAGTATTCCCCACTATCTAAATATAATATACCTTTTTTATTATCAAATGACTTAATTATACTTACATATTTATTAATAGATAAGAATTTGTTTAAAGTTAAATATACATAATTACCATCATTCATAAGTATAAAGAATCTTTCTTCATCTACATCATTAGGAGCATACTCAATCTCAGACATTCTATTTAATATATCTTTATCTACACTTTCCATATTCTTTAAAAACTCATCATAAATAGTATTTGGTATTTGATTTATAACAGTAGGAATAGTAAACTTGTTTACTACTTTATCCCCATTATATAAAACAGTCTTATCTTCTACTTGATAAAAGAATAATGGATAGTTTTCTTTAACCTCTATATATACTTTACTTATAAAGTTCTTTTTAGTAACTTTAGCCTTTAATATATAAGTATTTTTTTCTAATTTATCTTTTATATTAAACGATAAGTTATTAATACTATTTGGATAATCTTTTAATCCTGAAATATCTATTATCTCTTGGTCAGTTAAAAAGTCATTACCTTTTATAACAATATTTTTTATATTAGTATTAAATAACTTATAAATAAATAAAACTAAAAGTAAAAAGACTATTAATACTATAAAAAATCTTTTCTTATTTAATTTTCTTTTTTTACCCTTCTTTTTACTCTTAGCCATTTAATCACCTATTCTACAAATTCTTGTTCAACTTTTAAATCTATATTATACTTTTCCTTTACTTTATCTTTTATTTCCATAATAAGTTTTTTAATGTCTTCACCCTTAGCATTACCTGTATTTATTATAAAGTTAGCATGTTTTAAACTAACCATCGCACCGCCAATACTCTTACCCTTATAGCCAATTTCTTCTATTAATCTACCTGCAAAGTCTCCTTCTGGATTTCTAAATACTGAACCTGCAGATGGATATTCTAGTGGTTGTGTTTCTAATCTTCTAATCTTTCTTTCTTCTATTAACTCCATTATCTCATCAGTATTACCTTTAATAAGGATGAGTGTTGCCTCTATACATATATAACCACTATTTTTTTGTAAGAAAGATGTCCTATAATGAAAATCTAACTCTTTATTAGTCATAGTCTTTATTTTATAATCTGGTGTGAGTACTTTAACACTTGTAACTATATATCCCATATCTGTTTTATACGCGCCAGCATTCATGTATACTGCGCCACCCACAGTACCCGGTATACCTGTTGCAAACTCAAGTCCAGTAAGACCTAGTCTTGATACTCTTATTGCAAGTTTATTTAATGGATATCCCGCACCTACAATAATTTTATTATTAATTATTTTTAGACTATTAAAGTTATCTAGTTTAATTATTACCCCGTCATAGTTAGAACTGTTAAATATAACATTAGAGCCATTACCTAGTACTTTATATTTTATATTATTTTCTTTTAAATATATAAGTAAGTCTATAAGTTTTTTCTCATCTTCAGGAGATACCGCACATATAGCCTTACCCCCAACTTTATAGGTAGTATGGTCTTTTAGATAGTAATTGCTATCTACTCTACCTACATTTAAACTTTTAATATCTTTAATTATATTCATAATTACTTCCTGTCTATTAATTTTTTAATATTATCGTATATTATTTTCGCGCTGTCATTTACTTTTAATGATTTAAGGTTATTTTTCATATCTTTTAGTTTCTTGTCATCATTAATCACACTATCTATCATATTAACTAGCTTTTCTTCTTCTAAGTCTTTTTCTTCAAGTAAAAGTGCGGCATTGTTATTTACAAGGTCAAGTGCATTTTTATATTGATGATTGTTTGGTACATATGGACTTGGAATTAGTATTGAAGGTAAATCTAAGGCAATTATCTCACTTAGTGTGGACGCACCTGCGCGTGTTACTATCAAATCTGTTACTTTCATTACTCTTGATAGTGTATCTACATATGGAACTACTTTAACATTACTTGGAAATTTATTTTTAATAATACTATCATAATCACTATTTCCAGTTACATATAGTATTTCATAGTCCTTATTTTTAAATTTAGGCATACACTTAACTAAAAATTCATTTACTTTAGATGCTCCTAGTGAGCCCATTACAAATAATACTAGTTTTTTATTTATAGATAGTTTAAATTCTTTTTTATCTGCCTTGCTAGTCTTAAGTGCGTCCTCTCCACAAGGATTACCTGTAAATATGACCTTTTCACTTGGAAAATCTTTCATACTACTTTTAAATGATACACCTATTAAATCTGCGTATTTGGAAAGTGTTATGTTTGCCTTTCCAGCAACACTATTTTGTTCGTGTATGAATGTCTTAATTTTAAGTTTATGAGCAGCCATTATAACTGGCACTGTAACATATCCACCAACACCTATAACTATATCAGGTTTAAACTCTTTTATTATCTTAATACATTCTTTTTTTGCTTTAATCAAACATTTAATAGTTTTAAAGTTTTTAAGTAAATTATGTCTATTAAATCCATATATTTCTATAGGTTTAAAAGGAATACCTTTTTTAGGTACTATGTCGTTTTCCATTCTATTATGTGTGCCTATATATAAAAATTCTGATTTAGGTTCTACTTCTTTTATCTTATTTATAATAGCAAGAGCAGGATAAATATGCCCTCCTGTACCTCCCGCACTTATTATAACTTTCATTATATCACCTATCCTAATTATACCATAATTATATTCAATTACAATAAATATTATAAATAAAAAGGAATTAAGAGTGTAAATGACGAGGCAATTCCTTTTTATATATTTTATTTGTTTTAAGCGCTTGAACTAAAAAATTTTCTTTATCGGTATTATCACTAAACACAAAATCAGAAAGTTCTATTAGTGAATGTTCGTTATTTTCTATTTTATATAGAATGTTTTCTATATCTAAATCTTTTTTACATGCGAGTATAAATTTAACAAAGAAGTTTATATAGTTTTGCCAAATTTCTTCTTTAAGTGTTCCATTTGGGACTCTAAATTCTATAACATTATTAGGTCTATAGTGTTCACTTACAATATCGCGAAAATGTATATCATACTTTTTATCTGGTATAATATCTAAAATATTACTTACATAATAAGTAAAAGTCCCACTAGAATTTAAAACCTTGTTAATATTTTTTTTAAATAAGTTAGCGCTCTTTTTTATAACAAAATCTAAATCTGGTCTTACTTTAGAATACTCTCCACTTGAAAAAGCATATATTTCACTATTATATAATGTCCAAAGTAAAAGAAAATTCCTAAAGTAATCGTTATTTCCATCAAATATCTGCGCACCTATATTTACATGCCCTCCACATTTTTCAGTTATAATTGCATGTTTTCTATTTAACAAATCTAAAACATATTTTAACTCTTTCCAGGTCTTTAAATCATTTTTTAGTATTGGAGAAGAAATCTCTCCGTTAACAACTTCTCCATGCTTATCATATTCTGATATACTAGGTTCAATACCGTTAAACCATCCTCTAAACTCAGGGTCATAGTACTCTATTTCACTTAGGAAATAGGATATAGTATCTTTAACGACATTCTCATATTCTATCTCAATTCCAAATGTAACATTAGAAGGTATTTTAATATCAGTCCTATAATTAATCGAACTATTTTTTAAACTTTTTTTATAATCGTTAAAAGTCATAAAATCACCGATTAATTATTTTAACATAATAAATTTATTTGTCAAATTAAAATCCACTTCTTTTAAACATCTTCTCTAAATCACTTATAGAATAGTATATAGTTGTTGGTCTACCATGTGGACAATTAAATGGATTGTCGCATTTTCTTAAATCATCTATTAAGTTTTCCATCTCTTTTAAAGTAATAGCAGTGTTTGCTTTAATTGACATTTTGCACGCCATAGTTGCGGCTAAATGATCATTAAACTTTGCTAGATCAAAGTTCTTTTCTTTATTTATAACAAGTTCAATAATCTTCTTTATAGCGTTATCCTCGTTACCAACTGGAAGCCAGACTGGGTGTGCTTTAACGATTACTGAATTTATACCAAACTCTTCTATATCAAAATTAAGTTCTCTTAAAAAGTCTAAATTTTCTTTTAATATTATATATTCTGAAGTAGTATATTCTAAGGTTAACGGAAACATCATAGGCATGTTTTCTTTTAATTTTTGAGCTAGTTTATTTTTAACCATTTCATAATTGATACGCTCTTTTGCAGCGTGTTGATCTATTATATACATACCTTGTTCGTTTTGGCATATTATATATGTACCAAATACTGAGCCTATTGGATACATTAAAGGCATAGTTGATGTATCCTCTTCTACATCTTCGTGTACCTCTACTTCTTCAGGTACAAAATCTGTATTTATAACGTATTCTTCGCTATTGTCACTCACAGTTGGTGTATCAAAATCAAGTTTAATCTCTTCGTAACTATTCTTTACATATGTAGGCTTTTCTTCTATATGAGGTATCAATGTTTTTTTATTTATCGCATCTTTTATAGTAGTACTAACGAGATTTAGTAAATCTTCCATATTACCAAACTTTATATCCATCTTAGTTGGATGAATATTAACGTCTACTAGCGTTGTATCCACACTTATATTTAAAACTACTATTGGATAGTAATTATCAGGTTTATAGGAGTGGTACGAATCATTTATTGTTCTATTTAACTCAGTATTTCTAACTATTCTACCGTTTACTATAGTTATAATATTGTTCCTACTAGTTCTATAAACCTCAGGTAGACTAATAAATCCCTCTATTTTATAGTCACTATTTTCATTATTAATTTCAATCATTTTTTTAGCTATATTTATGCCATATATATTTTTAATACATTTAAGTAGATTACCACTTCCATCAGTTTTTAGTAACTCTTTAGAATCATTTGTTACTACAAATCTAATATCTGGGTGTGATAAAGCTATTTTATTCATATAATCCATTATATTAGATAGCTCAGTATATAAACTTTTTAAATGCTTTAAACGTGCTGGAGTATTATAAAACAACTCTTTAACACTTATTATAGTACCTCGTCTTGAGTCACAATTATCTACATCTATTACTTTACCGCCCTCTATTCTTACATGAGTTCCAACATCACCTAAAGATGTATATAAATCTACTTTAGAAACAGAGGCGATAGAAGCTAAGGCTTCTCCTCTAAAACCTAGGGTATGTATGTGGTACAAATCATCCTCATCAATTATTTTACTTGTCGCATGTCTATTAAAAGCCATAACTGCGTCGCTTTTATCCATACCACATCCATTATCAGTTATCTTTATTTCTTTTACCCCTGATTCTATTAAATCAACTTTAATCTCATCGCTTTTAGCGTCTATACTGTTTTCAACTAATTCTTTTACAACAGATGAACATCTCTCAACTACTTCGCCTGCAGCTATCTTATTTGATAATATCTCATCCATCAACTTTATTACTGACATATAACCACCATAATTATTATATAATAAATATTTTTGAAAAACTAGTAAATTTGACAAAATATAAAATAAATGTTAACATAATACCCATCCGAAAAGGGGGAATTCATTATGAATATAAAATATGGAGATTTAGAAAGACTATTTGAAGATATCAAAGAAATTATTAGATTTTTTGACGATAATAAATATCATAATAGAAGACAAAAAATTTATTTAGGAAACGGTGAAAAGATAAATTTTTGTATACCAAAAGAACAAGTAGCTCATTTAATAGGTGTAAACACTGACTACTTAATAACAACAGGTAGATATAACTCAAAAAGATCTTATGAGCTTTTAAAAGAAATGTGCGAAAATCCATATACAGTTGAAAGTATGAGAAGCGCAGGACACATAAACTATGCAAAATTATTCTCACCATTTATATTTAATAAAGTTTCAAGCTTTAAAAACAATATCAATATGGATCTAAATAGTATCGAACTTGTATGTAAATACGATTCATCAAAAACTTATACTAGCTCAGACACATTTGAAAAGTGTGATTACATTATAATTAAAAAATATGATGATGGAAAAATAGGTTTATTAAGTATTGTTTATAATGGCAGTTATTATGTACCAATGTCAAATCAAATTTATGATGATTTCATGAGTGCGAAAGATTCACTAGAAAAATTTCTAAAACACCAAGAGATTACTTTAGCAACGGGTATCGAATATTATAATGAGGAAACTGACTTTAATAAACCATATAACCTATATATAAATGCAAAGGTTGATAAAATTGAAAATCTAAAAAAATATAGAAATTTATTTAACTGTAGTATAGATGTTTCTGGTGATTATGAATACTTACTAAGCAAATTTAAAAATAATAAATCTACTTATTTAAATGATAATAGTTTAATGGATATGATAATAGAATCTATTAAACAAGGAAAGTTAATCGATACTAGTCTCGTTAAAGATTCAAATTTACAAAAAGTTATCCAGTGTTTTAATGATTATTTGTGTGATAAAGAAGCTTCAAATGATGAGAGTGTTATAAGTTCATATACAGAAATGAAAGAAAACTTAGAACAAGCAAAAAAAGAATGTGAAAAATTACAAAGTGAAAATACGAGATTATTAGATGAAAATAGTACTTTATCAAGTGAAGTAACTAAACTTGAGAGTGAAAATAGCGAGTATCAAGAAAGAGAACAAAAAGTTTTAGAAATATTAAAAAGTCCAAGAAATTAATCTTGGATTTTTATATTACCTCATTTATTATATTTGGATTTTTTAATGCTTCAATTAATTTATCTATTTCTTCTTTAGTATTATAGAAATAAAAACTTATCCTACAAGTGTTTTTAATACCTAACTCACCTTTTAATATTTTAGCGCAGTGGTTCCCCGCTCTTACACAAATATTATACTTATTTAAATATATAGCAAGGTCTTGTGAGAATATATCTTTCATATTAAATGTTATAATACCACTATCGCACTCTTCGTTATATATTATAATATTGTCTATTTCTTTTAGTCTTTTTATACAATAGTCTTTTAATTCTTTTTCTTTTTCTTCGATATTTGTTATACCTATTTTAGATAGATAGTTTAATACACTTCCAAATGCAATAACCCCTGCAATGTTTGGAGTACCTGCCTCTAAATTATATGGAAGAGCTTTATACTCTCTTTTACCATCGAATTCAAAATATGAGTTCATTCCTCCACCAAATATAATAGGTTTTACCTCATCCATTAAATCTTCTTTTACATATAATACTCCAACACCTGTTGGACCACACATCTTGTGTGCGGAAAATGCAAGAAAATCCATATCTATATCAGTTACATCTATTTTTCTATGTGGGACTGATTGTGCGCCATCTACAAGTACTTTTATACCTTTACTATGCGCATATTTTACTATTTTATCGATTGGTCTTATATCTCCTACTACATTAGTTACATGAGCAATACTTATTACTTTAGTGTTGGGTGTTATTGCACTTTTTACATTATCCATAGTTACTTTATGGTTAGAATCTAGTTTAATATATTTTACTTTAATACCTATCATATCTTCTAACTCAAACCATGGAAGAATGTTTGAGGCGTGTTCTGATGCAGTAATTAATACTTCATCACCTTTTTTTAAGTAATTTTTAAAATATCCAAATACTGCCTTGTTTATAGAATCAGTAGTATTATTTGTAAATACTATTTGGTCTTTCTTTTTAGCATTTATAAACTTTCTTACTAATTCTCTTGTATTTTCATACATAGCATCAACTTTTAAACTTATATCGTAATCTCCTCTATGTGCATTCGCACTATAATTATTATAATAATCAGTTAGACTATCTATTAAAATTTTAGGTTTTAGTGTAGTCGCACCGTTATCAAAATAAATTATATCGCTATTAAGTAAGTTAAAGTCTTCTCTATTCAAAGTATCACCTCCAATACTTATTAATATCTTTCGTTATTGAATTTAAAATCCTTTTATTATTTATATCACTTGTTAAAAAGCCAGTTATAAGTAGTTTTAATGCACTTACTTCATCTATTCCCCTACTTTTTATATAAAACATCTCTTCATCACTAAATTTACCTATCAAGGCACTGTGAGATGCCTCAACTAAAGATGTATCAATATAAAGATTAGGTCTTATTTCACACTTATTATTAGTTAGGTTAATTATTCTATTATTTTGAACGACATTACAACCTGTTATATCCTTTGGTACAAATGAAGATACTTGATATATAATATTACCATCATTAATACACACACCGTTATTTTTTATATTACTTATAGTATTTTTACACTTGTGGAATATGTGATAATCATATGTCTCTTTACTATTACTAATCGTTTTAAAATTATAGTCTATTTTAGCACTTTCACCTATTAAATTAACCACTATCATCTCTTTTATACTATCTACATTTTGATATTTAAATAGATTTAAATAACTATTTTTATTTAAGTTATATTTATATTGTACTTTACCATTTTTTCCATTTGTTATTATATTAAGGTTTAATTTTACATCTTCTTTTAGGTCTATATTAAAGTTTAATTTATTATCTTCACTCAAATTTATTTCTATTTCTAGGTCAGTTGATTTATTTACTTTAATTTTTATTTCATTAATTGCAAATAAACATTCTTTCTCAAAGTATTCTATGTTAATACAATCATTAACACGTACACTTTTTAAATTCTCATCAACTACTTTTATTTTATTCATGTTTTAGTTTTTCCTTTATAATACATTCACTAGTAGAAACAAATTTTTTTGAACTTATATTTTTAAACCCATTTTCTTCTATCTCTTTAACTAAAGATACATCTCCAGATCTCTCTATCTTACCATTATTTATTATATGTACGTGTGTAGGTTTTACATAGTCTAAAAGTCTTTCATAGTGAGTTATTAAAATCATTCCGGGATTATATCTTTTATAGTATTCATATATAGAGTTACCGATTACTTTAAGGCTATCTACATCTAGTCCTGAATCTATTTCATCAAGCATTACAAGGCTAGGCTTTAACATATACATCTGAAGTATTTCGTTTTTCTTCCTTTCCCCACCACTAAAGCCTTGATTTATTCCTCTATGTATCATAGATTTATCCATGTCTAGTAGCTCTACATTTTTATCCAACTCTTTTATAAAATCAAATAATTTAAAAGCCTCTTTTTCTCTAATACTTAAGGCACTTCTTAAAAAGTCTGCGTTTGTTACACCCTCTATTTCTAAAGGTAGTTGCATTCCTAAAAATATACCCATTCTACTTCTTTCATCCACACTCATATTGTTTAACAATATATCGTTATAATATATATTACCTTCCTCTATCTTATAAGTAGGATCTCCCATTATAACTTTAGTAAGAGTACTTTTACCTATTCCATTCACACCCATAAGTACATGTATCTCACCACTATTTATAGTTAAATTAAAGTCTTTTAATATTATTTTATTATCAACTGATACAGTTAAATTTTCTATTTTTAATGTATTCATAGTATCAACTCCACAAATATTATACTAAATAATATTTAAAAAATAAAGAATTAATATGTTTAAATTTAATTAAATGTATCATAATATAATGAATATTCGCAGTATTCACGAAAAAAGAGGAAACTCTTTTTTTTATAAATTGTTTTAAAGTAATCTACAGAATTTATAATTTCTGTTATATATAGATATAATTTTTGCAATTTTTTGTGTCCAATTTAATAAAAACTGCTTTTTGACTTGAGTTTGAGAGTGTGTTATTGTGGTTGGGAGGTGGAATATGAATTATTATAATGAGATAAAGCAAGAATTATTAAATAATGAAATATATAAGAAAGTTAAGGATTATTCTAAAAACAGAAGTGATTTAACTACTTATTATAACGTTGGAAAATTAATAGTTGAGGCTCAAGGCGGTGAGAAAAGAGCTAAATATGGAGACAAAATAATAAAAGAATATTCAAATAGATTAACAAATGAACTTGGGAAAGGATATTCTACTAGAAGTTTAAAAAATATGAGAAAATTTTATATTTTTCAAAAAGGGCAACCACTGGATGCCCAATTAACGTGGTCCCATTATGTGATTTTAATGTCTTTAAAAGATGATAATAAAATTAGATATTACATAGAACAGGTTAAAAATTATAATTTTAGTAAAAGAGATCTATTATATAAAATTAAAAATAAAGAATATGAACGATTAAATGATAAAACTAAAAATAAATTAATTAAAAAAGAAAAACCTAAAGTAAACGATTTCATAAAAAATCCAATACTTATTAAAAATAGCTATAACTATGAAAAAATAAGTGAGGCAATATTAAAGAAACTTATATTAGAAGATTTAGAAAATTTTTTAACTGAACTTGGTGATGGATTTGCTTTTATTAAAAATGAATACAAAATAAAAATTGGCAATGATTACAATTATATAGATTTACTTTTATTTAATATAAAGTTTAATTGTTATGTAGTTGTAGAATTAAAAGTAACTGCCTTAAAGAAAGAACATATCGGTCAAATACAAGTATACATGAATTATATAGATAAAAACTTAAAAAATATATATCAAGACAAGACTATAGGAATAATAATATGTAAAAAAGGAAATTCCTTTGTACTAGAATATTCATCTGATAATAGGATATATGAAACTGTATATAAGTTAGGAAGTGATGTATGAATTATTACAATGAGATAAAGCAAGAATTATTAAATAATGAAATATATAAGAAAGTTAAGGATTATTCTAAAAATAGAAGTGATTTAACTACTTACTATAACGTAGGAAAAATATTAAATGAAGCTGGAAAACATTATGGCAAAAGTATAATTAAAGAATATTCTATTAAATTAACAAAAGAGTTAAATGTCAAATATAGTGTTAGAATTTTATACAAAATGGTTAAATATTATAATTATATTAATCAAAAAGTGCCGACAGTGTCGGCAAAATTAACTTGGAGCCATTACGATGAACTTTTAAAGTTAAATGACATAAATAAAATTAATTATTACATAAAAATAGCTGATGTACAAAATCTAAGTGTTAGGGAACTTAGAATTAAAATAAGAAATAGTGAATACGAAAGACTAGATGATAAGACATAGGAATAATAATATGTAAAAAAGGAAATTCTTTTGTACTAGAATATTCATCTGATGAAAGAATTTATGAAACTGTATATAAGTTAGAAAACATAACACAATAATTTCTAGTGACAAAAAAGTATTTATTTGATAAAATTATATAGGAGGATGATTACATGGATTGTATATTTTGTAAAATGGTTAAAGGAGAAATACCTTGTTATAAATTCTATGAAAATGATAAAGTAATGGCTTTTTTAGACATCAATCCTGATAGTGATGGGCATACTTTAATTATACCTAAAAAACATTTTACTGATTTAGATGATATTGATTTAGATACTTTAAATAGTATCAATAAAGCATCTAAAGAAATTAAAAAAATATTAGAAAAAAAGCTTGGATGTATAGGTATTTCAATACTTCAAAACAACGGAAATGTTCAAGAAGTAAAACACTATCACATGCATTTAAAGCCATACTATGAAGGTATTAAAACTATGGAATTAAAAAAATATCCTGAAAATATAAAAGATCCTAAAGAAATTTATGAAAAATTAAAAGAGAACTAAAATTCTCTTTTATTTTATTGCAGCTTTTCTTGAAAAGTTAAGTCTTCCACGTTTATCATAGCCTAGACATTTAACGATGATTTCGTCTCCTTCTTTAACTACATCAGTTACTTTATCTACCCTATCTGTATTAAGCTCTGATATGTGTACCATACCTTCACATCCGGGCCAGATTTCAACGAAACATCCTGAATCAATTATTTTAACTACTTTAGCATTATATATTTTACCTTCTTCTGGAGTTCTTACTATATCTTTAATCATATTAGCAGTCTTCTCTATTATATCTTTGTCAGTATGATATATAACTACTCTACCATCGTCTTCTAAATCAACCTTAACAGCATTTACATCGTTTACTGCAGTAACACCACTTGCGTCAAGTATAATCTTAGTAATAGTTTCTCCACCTTTACCTATTACATCTTTAATTTTTAATGGATCGATATTAAATACCATAGTCTTTGGCGCATATTTACTAACTTCTTTTCTTGGCTCTTTTATTTGAGCTTCTATCTTATCAAGTATTTCCATACGAGCAACTTTTGCTTGAGCAAGAGCTTCTTTTAATATATTTTTTGTTATACCTTTTATTTTAATATCCATTTGAAGAGCACATATACCATTTCTAGTTCCTGCTACTTTAAAGTCCATATCTCCTAAATGGTCTTCCATACCTTGTATATCAGTTAAAATTGTATAGTCATCACCATAAGTAATAAGTCCCATAGCAATTCCAGCAACTGGAGCTTTAATTGGAACACCAGCAGCCATTAAACTCATACATCCAGCACATATACTTGCTTGTGATGAAGAACCATTTGATTCAAGTATTTCTGATACTACACGTATAGTATATGGGAATTCTTCTTCACTAGGTATTACTTGAGCTAAAGCTCTTTCACCTAACGCACCATGTCCTATTTCTCTTCTACCCGGTGAGCCATACTTACCAGTCTCGCCAACACTGAATTGTGGGAAATTGTAGTGCAACATAAATCTCTTTTCAGTCTCTAAATCAAGTCCATCAAGTATTTGGTGTTCTCCAAGTGCGCCTAATGTAGTAACACTCAAACTTTGAGTCTCACCACGAGTAAATAGTGCGGAACCATGAGTTCTAGGTAGTAAGTCTATATCAGTTGATATAGGTCTTATCTCAGTCATACTTCTACCATCTGCTCTTAGGTGTTCCTTAACTACTATTGATCTAAATAGTTCATATTCAAGTTCTCCAAATACTAATTTAACACTCGTTAAAAGTTTATTTAACTCTTCATCTTCTAACGTACTATTTTCACTTTCATATTTAGCAACTATTTCTTCTTCAAGTTCATCTATTGTGTTATACTTAGTAAGTTTATCTTTAATACGCAAAGCCTCATCAAGTCTTTTACTACAATATTCTTTAACTTCACTTCTTAGAGTATCAGATATCTCTAATACCTCATACTCCATCTTCTCTTCTCCAACTTCATCAATTATTTTCTTTTCAAATTCACATAATTCTTTAACTGCGTCATGTCCAAACATGAGTGCCTCTAGCATATCATCTTCGGACACTTCTTTAGAACCAGCCTCAACCATGTTAATTGCATCTATTGTTCCTGCAACTGTTAAATCTATATCAGATAAATCACTTTCTTCTACTGTTGGATTTATTATAAATTTACCGTCAACTCTACCTACTTTAACACCTGCGATAGGTCCATCAAATGGTATTTTAGATATGCATGTTGCAAGAGATGAACCAAACATAGCTGCCATTTCTGGTGAGTTATCTGGATCTACTGAAAGTACAGTATTTACTATTTGTACTTCATTTTTAAAGTTTTCTGGAAACAATGGTCTCATTGGTCTATCTATCATACGAGCTGCAAGAGTAGCTGCGTCAGTTGGTCTACCTTCTCTTTTTATAAAACCACCGGGTATTTTACCTACTGAGTATAGTTTTTCTTGATATAAAACCATGAGTGGGAAAAAGTCAGATAATATATTTGCAGTTTTACTTACTACAACTGTAGATAGTACTACAGTATCTCCATATCTAACTAGTACCGCACCACTTGCTTGTTTAGCGAGTTCTCCTATTTCTACTATTAATTTTCTTCCTCTAAAATCTAATTCAAATACTTTCTTCATATTACGCTTCCTTCCTTATAATAACTAATTTCTCCTAAAATAAAGACACTAAAAAATAGTGTCTACGTTTTTATAATTATTTTCTTAATCCTAATTCTTTAACTATCTTACGATATCTTGTAACATCGTTTTTAATTAAATAATTAAGTAAGCTTTTTCTTTGACCAACTTTATGAAGTAACCCACGTTTAGAATGATTATCTTGTTTATGTGTCTTAAAATGTTCTTCTAAAGCATTTATTTCTTCTGTTAGTATAGCAATTTGTACTTCAATAGAACCAGTATCGTTTTCATCTTTTCCAAATTTCTTAACTAACTCGGCCTTTTTTTCTCTTGTTAAAGCCATATTTATCCTCCTTTTATATATAAGCTTATATCCTAGTAGAAAATTGGAGAATTTTTCAACCAAGAAATAAGTACATTAATAATATACACTATTTTTTTTAAATATGCAACTAATTTTTATTAATTATTTTTGTAGTCTTAATTCTCATAGTAAAAACCCTTTTTTAAATTGATGGGTTTTTAGTTTGAGAATAGCTATGGGTTTTTAGTTTG